>USGN01000068.1 GCA_900554255.1 uncultured Collinsella sp.
CCGGGCGCCCTCGTCCAGGCGAATGATGTCGCCGGACGTGAGACGCGCAAACGTCTGGTGACGCTTGTAGGAGTCGAGGTAGATGGCAAGATCTGCCGCCGAAAGACCGCTCGCGCCCAGTTCAACATCGAGCAGGTTGCTCTTGACGGTGGCACGCACCGAAAGCTTGGGCGCAGGGCGAACCGAGGCCTGGCGCAGGCGGTCGCTGAGCATGACCTCGCCCAGCTCGGACAGGGCGGACAGGCCCTCGGTCAGCAAGTGGAACAGGCTCTCGTCGTCGCGCTCCTCAAACGCCAGGCCGCCCTCGTAAAAGTCGAAATACAGGGCCGCCGTGTCCATAACGCGAAACTCTGCCACCTCGTCGCGGGGCGGCACGCCCGGGCGCTGCTCTTCGAAGGGGCTGCCCGGAGCGCCCAGACTAAAGAGGTCTGCCGACCAGTCGCCGTAGGTAACCGTAATTTTGCAGGTCACGAGCCCGTCGTCGACGCCGATTGCCATAGCAAAGCTCGGCTCGGGCGCCACGGTATCGAGCGCAGCGGGCGCGGTAAGGTCGGTATAGTCGCGCAAAATGGGCAGAGCCATACGACAGAACTCCCCCACCTGGTCGGCAGCGATATGGACTGGCGTGCGACAGGGCAGCAAGCGCGATAGGAACGGCGCCGCATGCTGGGCAAACGCCACATCGGTGCGGCGCGCACGGCGGGTGTCGACCAGATAAGCTACGTCGCCCGAAGCAAAGCAGTATGCATCGGCCGGCAGGCGCAGATCGTAGCTACCACCAGCCGCCGGCGCGATTTTGGCGGCAAGGAGCGGTGGGCGCTTAGCGGACGCCTCGTCCTCCCCTTGCGGAGACAGCTCAACCGCCACGTCATAGGTGCGATGCGTCGTCGTCCCCCGCGACCAGGCGGGCTCAAAAGAGATGGTCTGGCCGCGCAGCAGGTCCAGCACATATACGATGCTATGCTCGGACAGCGGCAACTGACGCTCGGCGACAAAACCGCTGCGGGCAAAGTCGTACGACGCCGAACGCGAGCTTGTGATGTCATCGAGATAGGCAACTGTCGTCAAGACAAGGCTGAGCAGCTTTGTCGACACATCTTCGAAGGCTTCGGGCGTATGGACAAACGTGAGCTTCTTGCCGTACGAGAAGGTGCCGCCGCGCACGTAGGCATCGGCCATGCCGTCGATATCCTTGACCACGTAGGACACCGAACCGCAGCGAATGCGGAACTCGAGCGCCCAGCTAAAGCGGTCGGCGAACAGCGGATTGTAGTACGGCACCAACGAGGGCTCCAACGCCGCTTTGGGGGCGTCGGGACCAACGGCACCGGCAAGCTTGCGGCGCATGCTCGCCAGCTCATCCATGCGCGCGTTCGAAAGATCGGAGAGCGCCGCCATGAGGCTGGGACTCGTGGGGACAGGTGCTGGGAAGGGAAAGTTGGGGTTGACCGTGGGCGTTGTAGGCGCGGGACGCGCGGACTGTTTGGGCTGAGCCGCAAACGTGCGGACCGGCGTGCGCAAACCTTCGACGGGCTCGGCACCGCTGGCGTCCAGGTACGCCAGCGCCGTGGCGATGGCGTGCTTGCACATGCCGGGGTAGCGATAGGCAGCGGGGCAATCGCAGTCGTAGTCGATCACCTCGTGCTCGTCCATGTCAAGCGCCACGTGCGTCTTGTACAGGTCACCGCGCGAGCCGCGCACTGAGCCCTCAACTGTCACGTTTTTGGAGAAGCGCGAGCCGCTGTCCTCGATCGACAGAACGGCGCCGTTGAGCATGAGCGAACGCCCCTTCATAAAGGTTCCGCTCAACGCCGCCTCTTTGCGAAGCGCCTGCACAAACGTCCCCTGCGCCATCACTTCCTCCAATCTCGCACCGAGTACCTCTCAGCAACGCCGTCCCTAGATAACCGTCACGCGGCCTTGGTTGCCGACGATGGCCTTTGCCTCTGCCAGCAGCGGAATCGAGCGTGCATTGACCTTGGCCGGCACCTCAGCGCGCAGCACGCGCCCGTCGACTTGCTCAATAAAGATCTCCACGCGGTCGCCGCCCGGGTTGGTGGTGAGCACCGTGGCCAGGCGCGCCATATTGCCCTGGCTAAAGCGGCTGTTGGGCACCATGACCTCAAACACCTTGGGCTTGTTGTTCTCCTCGTTGAGCTCAAGCGGCACGATCTCCTGCGCGATGATCTGGTCGCCGCGGTCCGAGCGCTCGAGCTTGCCCTTAATGCGCACAAACGCGTCGGACAGCTGCGCGCCGGTCTCGGGATCGACCTCGCCGTACAGATACCCCTCGGCCTCCTTGTAGGTCTTGGGGAACACCACGACCGTGGCCTCGCCTTCCATGTCCTCGAGCTGCACGATGCCCATGGGGTCGCCGTTTTTGGTCACGCGCTTGGACACGCTCGAGACCATGCCGGCCCACCACAGCGCCTTGCCCTCGGGAATCTCCTGGTTGATGGTACCGCCCGTGGGGTTTTGCACCTCATAGCCGGTGTCGATCTGCGAGAACGAGAAGTCGCGCGCTTTGCTAAGTGCATACTCAAACGGGCGCAGCGGGTGGTCCGAGACATAGATGCCCAGAACCTCTTTCTCCTGGCTCAGCTTAAGGTGGCGGTCCCACTCCTGGCCATCCGGATCGGGCACGCTCACCTCAAAGCCCGAGCCCTCAACGTCGCCGAACATATCGAAGAACGAGGTCTGGCCGCTCGCGCGGTCCTTCTGGCGCTTCACTGCGGCATCGATGATGTTCTCGGGATTGTTCTTGTCCACAAAATGCATCATCTGACGGCGCGGATAGCCCGTGGAGTCGAAGGCACCTGCCTTGATCAGCGATTCGATCACGCGACGGTTGGCCTGGCTCGAGTCCACGCGATCGACAAAGTCGTGCAGCGTCTTAAACGGGCCGCCCGCCTCGCGCTCGGCGATAATCGCCTGCGCCACGCCGGTGCCCACGCCGCGGATTCCGGCCAGACCAAAGCGCACGCCTTCCTTGGTAGCCGTGAACTCGGTGCCGGACTCGTTGACGTCTGGCGACAGCACGGGAATGCCGTCGTGACGGCACGCCGAGACGTAGTGCACGATCTTGTCGGTCTTGCCCGTATAGGACGTCAGAACGGCCGCCATGTACTCGTGCGGATAGTGTGCCTTGAGCCATGCCGTCTGCATAACCAGAATGGCGTAGCCGGCGGAGTGCGACTTGTTAAAGGCGTAGGACGCAAACTCAAGAACGTCGTCCCAAATCTTCTGGGCGACCTCGCGCGTGTAGTTGTTCTTGATGGCGCCGTTCATCCAGTGGTCGTAGGTGGTCTCGTCCGAGCCATCCTCCCAGTGCAGCACCGTCGACGTGAGCAGCTTGATCTTTTTCTTAGCCACGGGCTTACGGATACGCGAGTCCGATTCGCCCTTGGAGAAGCCGCACATCTCGACGGAGATGAGCATAACCTGCTCCTGGTAGACCATGGTGCCGTAGGTTTCGCCCAGGATGTCGTCCAGGCGGTCGTCGTAGGAGACGGCCGGCTCCTTGCCGTTCATACGGTTGATGTAGGACGAGACCATGCCGGCGCCCAGCGGGCCCGGGCGGTACAGAGCGATCAATGCCACGACGTGCTTGTACTCGGTGGGCTTCATGTTCTTGATCGTGGCCGTCATGCCGGCGGACTCGACCTGGAAGACGCCGGCGGTGTGGCCGGAGCCCATGAGTTTAAAGATCTCGGGATCGTCAAAGGGAATCTCTTCCTCTTTGATGTCGATGCCGAAGTTCTTTTTGATGTTTGCCTTTGCCTTGGAGATAACCGTCAGCGTACGCAGGCCCAGGAAGTCCATCTTGAGCAGGCCCATGTCGGCGACGGTATGGCCCTCGTACTGGGTAATCTCGACGCCGCCCTTGGTGTCGAGCTTGGTGGGCACGTGCTCGTTGACGGGGTCGCGGCAGATCAGAACGGCGCACGCGTGCACGCCCTCGCCACGGGTGAGACCCTCGATCGAGAGCGCCGTGTCGATGATGCGGCGGGCGTCGTCGTCCTTTTTATAGGCCTCGGCAAAATCGGGGTTAAACAGATCCTCTTTGCCGGGCTGCTTGTCGAGCACCTGCTTGAGCTTGACCTTGGGATCGCTCGAGACCATCTTGGACAGGCGCTGGCCCATGTAGACCGGGTAGTCCAGGACGCGCGCGGCGTCGTTGATGGCCTGCTTGGCCTTAATGGTCGAGTAGGTGATGACGTGGGTGACCTTCTCGGGGCCGTAGAGCTGGCGAACGTGCTCCACGACCTCGAGGCGCCGCTCATCGTCGAAGTCCATATCGATATCGGGCATCTCGGTGCGCTGCGGGGACAGGAACCTCTCGAACATCAGGCCGTTCTCGAGCGGGTCGAACGCGGTGATGTTCATGGCGTAGGCGACGATAGCGCCGGCGGCCGAGCCACGGCCGGGGCCGACGCCGATGCCGTTGTCCTTGGCCCATTGCACGTACTCGGCAACGATCAAAAAGTAGGCGGCAAAGCCCTTGTCGCAGATGACCTTGTATTCGTACTCAAAGCGCTCTTTGATGTTGACGCCACCGATCTCGCGCGTGGCCCAATCGTCGCCATAGTGCTGGCGCAGGCCCTTCTCGCACTCGCGGCGGAACTGGCTCTCGTGCGTCTCGCCGGGGTCGAGCAACGGGAAGCGCGGCAGGATGATGGAGTCCCAGTCCAGCTCAACGTAGCACTTGTCGGCGATCTCGAGCGTGTTGTCGCAGGCCTCGGGGCAATACGGGAACATCGCCCGCATCTCCTCCTCGGTCTTCATGTAAAACTCCGAGCCGGTCATGCGCATGCGGTTGGGGTCGTCGACCTTGGCGTTCATGCCGATGCACATGATGACGTCCTGCACGGGCGCGTCCTCGCGGCGCAGGTAGTGGAAGTCGTTGGTGGCGATGACCTTGACGCCCACCTGCTTGGCGATGTCGATGAGCGTGCGGTCCATCTGCTCGTCGGTCAGACCGTTGTCGGTGGTGATGCCGTGTTCCTGGATCTCGATATAAAAGTCGCCGGGATCGAAGGTGTCGCGGAAGGTCTCAGCCCACTTGATGGCGCCCTCCATGTCACCGCGGTCGATGTACTTGGGGATGATGCCCGCGATACAGGCACTGGTGCAGATCATGCCCTTGGCGTGGCGGCGCAGGTTGTCGAGCGTCACGCGGGGCTTATAGTAAAAGCCCTGCACGGCGGCCTCAGAGACCGTCTGCATCAGGTTGACGTAGCCCTCCTGGTCCTTGGCCAGAAGGATCATGTGGTAGAGCTCGGGCTTGTGGTCGCGGGCAAGGGTCTCGTCCGGCGTAAAGTAGACCTCGCAGCCGAAGATGGGCTTGATGACCAGGGGCGGCTTGAGCTCGTCGATGTTGCCCTTCTCGTCCCACATGGCCATGTCCTTCACATACTGGGCATGCTCGCGCGGGTTTTCCTCGGGATCGGGCTCCACCAGCTCGTCGCGGCGGTCCTTTTCCAAGAAGGCCTTGTCGTGGCTCCAGGTTTTGTACTCGGGCGTGTTGTGATTGACGGCGTCGCAGGCCAGCGCCAGGTCGGGTACGCCGTACATGTAGCCGTGGTCGGTGATGGCCACGGCGGGCATGCCCAGCTCAACGGCACGGTTGACCATATCCTGGATACGGGTTGCGCCGTCGAGCATGGAGAAAACAGTGTGATTGTGCAGATGGACGAATGCCATATGATGAGCTCCGATGCGGGTTCGTGATCTTAGGGTTACGATTCTACCGCACAGCGCGGACGGCACCCGAACCTAGCCCAAACCCACACGGCTCCTCTTGCAGTTGCGGTGAAATAGTTCCCGCTTGGGCCATCTGGGCCGCAATACAGGAACTATTCCACCGCAAGTTATCTGAGGGCTAGAGATTGTAGGTGACCACCTGAGGCTCGGCGGGTTCGACGAAGATGGTTGGATTCGCCTGCTCCACGCGAACGAACTTGACGGTCACGGCCCCAAAGCCCGCCTTGTGCAGAACGTCGGCGTAAACGCGCGCCTGCAAGGCGTGTTTCTCGAGCAGCTGCTCCGGCGTCTCGTCCGGCGTGCCACCCGTCTTGTAGTCGATGACCAGTGCGCACGACGGATCGACCGGGTCGGTGGCCAGTGCATCGATGGCGCCCTCGGCATATGCACCGTAGCGGACAATGTCCTCGTCTTCGCAACCCAGCGAGAAGAACGGTACCTCGGCACGAACGCACGGCCAGGCAAGCAGCTCGGCACGGACCGCCGACTTGAGCCAGCGATTCAGGGCGACATCGAAGCGCTCGCGCTGCTCCGGCGTCAGGCGCCATAGACGCGCCAGTGCATCGGCGCGCGCAGCGGGCAACGCATCGGCACCCATCTCGATGAGCCACTGGCAGGCGGCGTGGAAGGCCGAGCCCAGCGCCATGGGGTTGCCGGCGGACTCGACAGCAGCCACGTCTGCATCGACCATCTCCGAGCCATCCGACTCCGCATCATCGCCGGACTCGTCCATGGGAACACGCGCCTCGGCGGCACGGTCTTCTTTCTCGGCATGGAGCGCCGCGGCGATTGACGAGTAGCTATACGAGTCACGCGCCGGGAACGGACAGATGCCCATGCGCACGCCCACTGCCTGGGGATACACAAGCTCAAACGAATCGGGCTTGGGGTCGGCAGGACCGGGCACAGTTGAGTGCGCAGCATTAT
>USGN01000069.1 GCA_900554255.1 uncultured Collinsella sp.
ATCACCATCGAGGGCGATCTCATCCACCCGATCGCCATGGAGGAGGGCCTGCGCTTCGCTATCCGCGAGGGTGGCCACACCGTCGGTTCGGGCATCGTCTCCACGATCATTGAGTAAATTAGCTCTTTGATATAGCTGACTTAGAGAACCCGGCACTTATATGGGTGCCGGGTTCTTTTCTGCAATGGATATTGAGCCGTTGCTGGTGTCGAGAGGATCGATAATGGTCCTGGGTGCACCGTCGATTAGATCTCGTTGGCTCCATTGATGTGTTCCAAATATGAATGGGTTCACCGAGAACCAATTGATTCGAGGTTTTCGTTGACAGCACTTACGTAGAGCTGATAAAGTATCAACTCGTGCCCGTACGGGGCGGAAATGAAAGGTTCAGGATACATGCGTACTCTAGTTACTCTTGCGTGCACTGAGTGCAAGCGCCGCAACTATACGACCACCAAGAACAAGTCGACCATGCCTGATCGTATGGAGATCAAGAAGTATTGCCCCTGGTGCCGTCACCACACGCTGCACAAAGAGACTCGCTAGTCTCTAGTCACATACGCCAGTAGTTCAATTGGTAGAGCATCGGTCTCCAAAACCGAGTGTTGAGGGTTCGAGTCCTTCCTGGCGTGCCAGTCATTATTCCGTAAGCTCCCACTTGGGGGCTTACGGTTTACTCATGTATAAGCGCATTGCGCGGAGGTAACCCAAATGGCCAACAAGAAGAACAAGAAGAAGGCTCAGCAGCCGGCACCTGCCAACAAAGCTGCCGCCAACTCCAAGGTTGAGGCCAAGAAGGCCGTTGCCAAGAAGAACGAGAAGGCTGCGAAGTCCAAGAAGAACGAGAAGCCTGGTTTCTTCGCCCGCACCAAGAAGTATTTCGCTTCGGTCAAGTCCGAGATGAAGCGTGTCACGTGGCCCGATAAGAAGGAGCTCGTGAACTACTCGGTCGTCGTTTGCGCTTCTCTGGTCGTCGTCGGCGTCGTCATCGCTCTGCTCGATGCTGGCTTTGGCGAGGCTCTTGCTCTGTTCTCTGGATTGAGGGGCTAAACCATGTCTAAGCGTTGGTACGTCGTTCACACTTACTCTGGATACGAGAACCGCGTTAAGTCCGATCTCGAGCATCGCATCGAGACCATGGGCATGCAGGACCGTATCTTTGATATCGAGATTCCTATGGAGCGCGTCACCGAGATTAAAGAGGGTGGCAAGCGCGAGACCAAGGATTCCAAGATCTTCCCGGGTTATGTCCTGGTCCGCATGGAGATGGATGACGATGCTTGGACGTGTGTTCGTAACACGCCCGGCGTCACCGGTTTCCTGGGCGGCAACGGCAAGCCCGCTCCGCTTTCCCGCGACGAGTACAACAAGATGACTCGTCGTCCCGGTAAGGGCGATTCGCCTAAGCGCACCTCGGTTGATATTCAGGTCGGCACGTCCGTCCGCGTCACCGATGGCCCGCTTACCGACTTTGATGGCAAGGTCTCCGAGGTTAACACCGAGGCTGGCAAGCTTAAGGTCACGCTGATGATCTTTGGCCGCGAGACGCCGGTCGAGCTCGACTTTAACCAGGTCGCTGTCATCGCTTAAGTTTTCGTCCGTTCGCGCGAGCGTGCTTCTTCTGTGACTGCTCATCTCAGGAGTGCTTCTAACACGTGCGTGCTTACGATATAGCAAGTACTTCACACTCGTGATTCGAAAGGAATGACCATGGCTGAGAAGAAGGTTGCCAACGTCATTAAGCTCCAGATTCCTGCTGGTGCAGCTAACCCCGCTCCTCCCGTCGGCCCCGCCCTGGGCGCTGCTGGCGTGAACATCATGCAGTTCTGCCAGGCCTTTAACGCCGAGACGCAGGACAAGAAGGGCGACATCATCCCCGTTGAGATCTCTGTCTACGAGGATAAGTCCTTCTCCTTCATCACCAAGACCCCGCCGGCGGCTCACCTCATCAAGAAGGAGCTGAACCTCAAGTCTGGTTCCGCTAAGCCCCAGGCCGACAAGGTTGGTCAGCTCTCCCAGGAGCAGCTCACCAAGATCGCCGAGATCAAGATGCCGGACCTCAATGCCAACGACATTGACGCCGCCAAGAAGATCATCGCCGGTACCGCCCGTTCCATGGGCGTCACCATCGCTGAGTAGCGATTTCTTATGGTAACGACGGGTGCTCCGACCGGGGCGCCCGTTAAATGTGTGCAATAGGGCACACGATACGATGTGGGAGGGCTCACGCCCGTTTAACCACAGGAGGTAATGCACATGGCTAAGCATGGTAAGAGCTATAACGCCGCTGCCGAGAAGATCGACCGCGCCACGCTCTACACCCCCCTTCAGGCTGCCAAGCTCATCAAGGAGCTCGACACCGCCAAGTTCGACGAGACCGTCGAGGCCCACTTCCGTCTGGGCATCGATACTCGTAAGGCTGACCAGAACATCCGTGGTTCCATCTCCCTGCCCCACGGCACCGGCAAGACCGTTCGTGTTGCCGTCTTCGCCGAGGGCGAGAAGGCTCGCGAGGCCGAGGCTGCCGGCGCCGATATCATCGGTTCCGACGAGCTCGTCGCCCAGATCCAGAAGGGCGAGATCAACTTCGACGCCGCTATCGCTACGCCGAACATGATGGCCAAGGTTGGTCGCATCGGTAAGATCCTTGGTCCCCGTGGCCTCATGCCGAACCCCAAGCTCGGCACCGTTACCATGGACGTCGCCAAGATGGTCTCCGAGCTCAAGGCCGGCCGCGTTGAGTATCGCGCCGACCGCTACGGCATTTGCCACGTGCCTCTGGGCAAGAAGTCCTTCTCCGAGCAGCAGCTCGTCGAGAACTACGCTGCCCTGTACACCGAGATTCTGCGCGTCAAGCCCTCTTCTGCTAAGGGCAAGTACGTCAAGTCCATCTCTGTGTCTTCCACCATGGGCCCTGGCGTCAAGGTCGATCCCGCTGTCCAGCGCGACTTCCTGGCTGAGTAACTTTTAGTTACTGCCTGAGCAAAGCAAGCATTGCTAAAGAAACCCAGTTCTGCCTTGTGCAGGACCGGGTTTCTTGCTATCTCGGGTTAAAACCAACACGAAGTAGACAGTCGCCTTTGTGGTGGTTACCAGGGGGTTCTGGCGGTTGAGGACTCGATGGTATCGTGGCGTTTGAGCTCGCGGCGCATGGTTTGCGAATTGAGCCAGGCTGCCTGCCAGCCACGGATGGGGTAGCGCGTCTGGTCGAGCTCAAACTGCGTATAGCCGCAGGCGTTGATGATTGTTGCCTCGCATGCATGCTGACGCTCACGCTGAAAGTCGCGGCCATAGCATTGGTGCACATGCCCGTGCACCATGTAGTCGGGATTCCAGGACTCGAGCGCTGTGTTAAAGCATTCGAATCCTCGATGTGGCAGATCATCCAGATCGCCCACGCCGGCGGCGGGTGCATGGGTGAGCAGGATGTCGCAGCCGCCGACCATCCTCACTTTGCGGGACAGCTTGCGCATGCGCTTGGCCATCTCGCGCTCGGTGTACATGTTGGCACCATCTCGATAGCGCATGGAGCCGCCAAGCCCCGCAATGCGGACGCCGCGATACACGTACACGGTGTCTTCGACGCAGATGCATCCACCCGGTGCATGACGTGCATAGCGGTCATCGTGGTTGCCGCGCACGTAGATGAGCGGCTTGTTGATGACGGTGACCAAAAACTCAAGATAGTCCGGGTCCAGATCGCCGGCGGACAAAATCAGGTCGACACCCTCAAAGCGTTCCTTGCGAAAGCACTCCCAAAGGCATCGTTCTTCGGTATCGGCTATGGCAAGGATTTTCATAGGGCAGGGACTTTCGGCTCATCGTCGAGCTGCGGAATGGTGCCTACCACGTTATCCGCCAGCCAATTCATCTCGACAATCTGCGTGCTCGGCAGCGGAGGGAAGCCTTCGATCTGTACCACGCCGTTCTGGCTGTGGAGCTCGCCGCCAAAGGGGTTGATGGAGCCCTCGACAATGCCGTTGCGGAGCAACTGTACGAGTTTGCGCGTCTGGTAGGGTAGGCCCGGAGCGTAACGGATATCGATAACGCCCGAGCTCATGCCGTACCAGTAGTTGACGGCGCGAACCTGGTTGTCGTCACTGGTCTCGTCCCACGTGCCGTGCAGCAGGCTTCGCACGATAAGCTCGTAGTATCGGCCCCAGTTCCATACCGGCATGGCGATGCCGGTAACCTTGCCATCGACCAGGCGGTGGAGTCCGTAGGCCGTAGGGTCTTCGAGCGACTTTGACATGTCAGCGCCGGTCATGACGCTCACGCCTTCGCGGCACATGGCCTCGGCGAGACCGCCGGCGGGCACATCGCCCCAGGTGAGGATAATTTGCGCGCGGGGGTCGAGCAGCGAGGCACCGATGGCAAAGGCATTGATCTCGCTGAGTGCGCCCGAGGCGAAGACCGACGCGTGGTAGCCGATGCGATGGTTGTCCGCCATGCTGGCGGCAAGGGCGCCCAGGAGGAACTTGGCCTCGTACATCTTGCCAAAGTACGAACGGACGCTTTGGTGGGGAAGGCCGATAGAGCAGTTAAGGAACCGAACCTGGGGATACTCAACGGCAGCTCTGAGCGTGTATTCCATCAGGCGGTGCGAGGTCGAGAAGATGACGTTGTCTCCATGTTTGACAGCCGTTTCCACGGCGGCGTAGAACACGTCCGGATCGTGACAGTCTTCGAACGCCTCGGTGCGCACGATACCGCCAAAGTGCTCATCAAGATACTGACGCCCTTGGTCGTGCAGGCTGTCCCAGCTCGACGTCGCACAGGGGAACTCATGGATAAAGGCGATGCGCAGGGGGTTGGCCGCCGAATAGACGGTCTTGCCCATAAAGAAGTTGAGCACGCCGGAGGTGGACTTGGCGGGCGACTCCTCCTCATCGACGCTCGGCGCTTCGACAAGATCGACCTTGTCCTCGTCGTTTTTGCCGGCAATGACCAGCTCGCGCCAAATCTTGCACAGGCGGTTTACGACGATATCCGTCGGCGTATCCAGCAGGCGGTCCTGGTTGTACACATTGAGGTAGACGAGCATGGCGTCGGCGGGAGTAATGTCCAGGTGGTCGCCGCCCGCGCGAAGGTAGGCGCGCTTGAAGAGTAGGAAGGTGTGGCGCAGGTAATCGACCTTTTTCTGTGGCCACTTTTCGACAAGGTTTTGACCAAGCATCTTGGCGAGCGTCTCGTAGCTTCCCTCGCGCGAGAACTCGATCTCGTATAGGGGGCATACGCGCCAAAACGCGCAGAACTCGCCGTACAGGCGGCTTTCGACGGAATCCCATGTGCCGGGGTAGAGACGGGTGACCCTGGCCGAAACCGTTGGAGCGTCCAGGAATTTGAGGACACTGACGCGTTTGTTGCCTTCTTGGACATAGAACCGATGCATGAACTCGGTGACGATGATGGGATCGCGATAGCCCTCGGTTACCTGGATGTCGTAGAGGTTGGACCACTTGCGGGCGAACTCGGTGTTAAATGGCAACAGGGGCATAAAGTTGCACGAAAAGGCAGACTGACGGCCCTTGGTAACCGTGCCGACGACCATTTCGAGCGGAATGTCCCTTAGGCCGACGCTCTCTCGCTGACCTAAGGGGAGTTGGGCAACGAGGCTATCGAGGTCCGTAAGGTACGGGTGCTCGCTTTGGCTGATGGCGCGACGGCGTCCCTGCTCGCCGCGCTTGCGTGCTTGACGATAGGCCTCTTCCATGATGTTGCTCCCTTAGTCGTTTAAACAACTATATGAACCATGGTACCACGAATGAAAACCACCACAAAGGTGCCTGTCCCTTTTTGGCGGGTTAGGCGATGATGGGGGCGATGGCGCGGATGCAGGCGTCGGCTGCCGTGAAAGTAGTGCTGTCGTCGCTGACGATAAAGATGATCTTTCCTTTGATGCCAAAGTCGCCGATTTCGCTAAAGAGTACGTAGGGCTCCTTGTCAAAGCCCGAGATGGGAAGCACGGCGGCCTTGGTGGCGCTGGTCAGCTCGTCTGCCAGTGCGTCGAGCGAGGCCCACTTGGACGTGTCCTTTACGGCAACGGGCACAGCCACACGCCCAAAGGGCATGAGGTGCACGAGCGTGTTCTTGGAGATATTTGAGTTGGGGACGATGATGGTTTGCCCGCAGGCGTCCTCGATGGTCGTATGACGCCAGGTGATGTCCTGGACCACGCCCGACACGCCGCCGACCTCGATATTGTCGCCGGGCTTGATGATGCCCATAAAGGTCACCTGCATGCCGCCGATAAGGTTTGACAGCGTGTCCTGAAAGCCCAGCGAGATGGCGATGCCGCCGACGCCAAGAGCGGCGACGAGGGCGTTTGCGTTAATGCCAAAGCAGTTGTCGAGGATAAAGCTGCCGCCAATCATCCAGATGACGGCGCGCGCGATGTTGATGAAGATACTCGATGCCGGAAGCGGGTTATCGTCTCGGTTGAGCAGATGGTTCAGGGTCTTGGATACGACCTTGGCGGCGACGGCGGTGCCTATCGCCAAGATGACGGCCCAGATGATGTTGTGGACCCACCGTTGCTCAAAGAAATGAAGAATCGGCTCAAACAATTCCATGTGGGGAAAACCTCCTAATGATCGTCCAACCATGATACCCACCAAA
>USGN01000070.1 GCA_900554255.1 uncultured Collinsella sp.
TGAGATGGCCTCGCGCGGGGAAACGGACGCGTCCGCACGGTGAGGTGGGGTCGGGCGTGGTGGCTCCTATTGGGGAAGCTCAATTTCGGCTTCCGACGGGATGCGGAAGTAGGTCTCGGTCCAGTCGGTGAGTTTGCGCTCGAGCTCGCGTGTGATGGCGCCATCAAGCATGCGCCACGTCCAGTTGCCGCCCAAGGTGGCGGGGGTGTTGATACGCGCCTCGTTGCCCAGATTGAGCAGGTCCTGCATGGTGTAGATACAGGTGTCGCTCACGCTGGCGGCGATGGTGCGGTTGAGCGCGTCAGCCATGGACTCGCCTGCCTGCTGGTGGGTGTACAGGGCCGCCTGCTCGCGCTGACGCGGGGTGGCCGTTCCCTCATACCAGCCGCGTGCCGTTTCGTTGTCGTGCGTGCCCACATAGGCGACGGTGTTGGCAATGTAGTTGTGGGGCAGATAGTACGAGTTGCTGCCTTCAAAGGCGAACTGCAGAATCTTCATGCCAGGGAAGCCCGTGGTGTCGCGCATGTCGATAACGCCGGGGGTAAGGAAGCCAAGATCTTCGGCGATGATGGGCAGTGTGCCGAGTTTTTCCTCGAGCGTCTTGAAGAGCTTGAGGCCGGGGCCCTGCGTCCACGAACCGTAAGACGAGTCGGGTGAAGAGAAGGGCACCTCCCAAAAGGCTTCGAATCCGCGGAAGTGGTCCAAGCGGATGACGTCGTACATGTCGAGGGCGGCGCGAATGCGGTCCTCCCACCAGGAGAAGCCGTCGGATTCCATGGCGTCCCAGTCGTAGATGGGGTTGCCCCAGTACTGGCCGGTGGCCGAGAACTGGTCGGGCGGCGTGCCGGCGACGCTCACGGGATTGCCGGCGGCGTCGATCTTAAAGAGCTCGGGTGTCGCCCACATCTCGACGGAGTCACGCGAGACATAGATGGGCAGGTCGCCGATGATGAGAATGTCGCGCTCGTTGGCATAGGCTTTGAGGCGGCTCCACTGACGCTCGAAGAAGTACTGCGTCATCTGGTGATAGAGCATGCGCTCGGGATGGGCGGCGCAGACCTTGGCGGATGCCTCGCCGCGGCGGCGGAGCTCCTCGGGCCACTCCCAAAACGCCTTGAGACCGCACTCCTCTTTGACGGTCATGAACTCGCAGTAGGGGATGAGCCAGTCCTCGTTGGCCTGGATAAAGTCATCGAAATCGGCCGGCTTGTCGGCAGCAAAGCGCTCGGCGGCTCGGTCGAGAATCTGACGGCGGCCGCCAAAGATAGCACCGTAGTCGACATTGCTGGGGTCTGATCCCAGATACACGCCATCGATATCGCGCTGCCCCAGATACCCTGCCTCGATAAGCTCGGCAAAGTCGATAAAGTTGGGGTTGCCTGCGCGGGCCGAGAACGACTGATAGGGCGAATCGCCATAGCTGGTCGTCGTAAGGGGCAGAATCTGCCAGTAATGTTGTTTGCACGAGGCGAGAAAATCGACGAAGTCGTAGGCATTCCAGCCAAAGCCGCCGATTCCGTATGGTCCGGGCAGAGATGAGACGGGCATGAGGACGCCGCTTGCACGCTCCATGAATGCGCTCACCAACCTTCTTGTTGTGGGGTCGGCCTGCAGATGGATAGACAGCCCGTCCCCGAGTTTCTAATTCGATATGCTTATTGTAAAGCATGTTGTTTAAACATGTACGGGCAAGATGGAAAAGTTGGGCGGATTTCGGTGAATGGTTACGCGCCATAAAAAAGCCCCGGTCTCACATCGTGAGACCGGGGCAAGAACAGTATGTAGGTTTTTGCTACTCGGCGTCGGCGAAGCCGTTGGGGTTGTGGCTCTGCCAGTTCCAGCTGTCGCGGCACATATCCGCGATGTCGTACTGCGCCTTCCAACCCATCATGCGCTCAGCCTTGGAGGCATCGCACCAGTTGGCGGCGATGTCGCCGGCGCGGCGCTCACGAATCACATAGGGCAGCTCCTTGCCGCATGCCTTGGAGAAGGCGGCGACGACCTCGAGCACTGAAGTGCCGGTGCCGGTACCCAGGTTAAAGATCTCGACGCCGGTCTTTCCGTTCATCCAGTTAAGTGCGGCAACGTGGCCGGACGCCAAGTCGCAGACGTGGATGTAGTCGCGCACGCCGGTACCGTCGGGCGTGGGATAGTCGTTGCCAAAGACCTGTACAGCCTCGAGTTTGCCTACGGCGACCTGCGCGACGTAGGGTACCAGGTTGTTGGGGATGCCCTTGGGGTCCTCGCCGATCAGGCCGGACGGGTGAGCGCCGATAGGGTTGAAGTAACGGAGCAGCACGACGTCCCACTCGGGGTCGGCGGTGTGGACGTCCATGAGAATCTGCTCGATCATCCATTTGGTCCAACCATAGGGGTTGGTCGCAGGCTTCTTGGGGTCTTCCTCGGTAACGGGTGGGTTATCCGGATCACCGTAGACGGTCGAGGAGCTCGAGAAGATAATCGACTTGCAGCCATGGTTGCGCATGACGTCAATGAGCACCAGGGTGTTCTCAATATTGTTGTGGTAGTACTCGACGGGCTTGCTTACCGACTCGCCAACGGCCTTAAAGCCGGCGAAGTGGATGACGCGGTCGATCTGGTGGGAATCGAAGATCTTGTTCATCGCATCGCGGTCGAGCACGTTGGCCTCGTAGAAGGTGAGGTTCTTGGCAGCCTCGTCGCCCACGATGGTCTTGACGCGGTCGATGGCGACGGCGCTGGAGTTGGAGAGATCATCGACGATGACGACCTGGTAGCCACCCTCGAGCAGCTGAACGACGGTGTGCGAGCCGATAAAGCCGGCGCCACCGGTAACGAGGACACAAGTGTCTTTAGGGTCGAGTGCTTTGGACATATAGTCTCCCATCGGATTAGGAACACTTCTTCAGGGGAGTATAGCGCAGGCAGGGACGCCCAAATCGTGCGCTGTAGGAAAAGCAGAGGATTGTGCTAACGTGCTCATAGAAGAGCTTGCGTACGCATAACCTGATCTTTGGCATTTGCTTACGAGCCGCTGACCTTGCAGTTTCCTGCCGTTCGTGGAAATCGTTGGGACGCGCCATATGTACGCTAATATGTATGAGTTGAGCGACATATAAATAAGCATGTAACGGAGTACATATGTCACCAAACAGCGATTCCATCCTTTCCCAGGAGCTCTCGCGCCGCACTGCCCTCAAGGCCCTGTTCGGCGCCGCTTCTGCGGCAGTTCTTTTTGGCCTGCCCGCTCGCGCCCATGCGGCGGAGGCTTCCAAAGAAACCACCGATAAACTGAATGCCGCCCAGGCCCAGCTCGACGAGGTTCAGGCCCAGCTCGACAGCATCGCAAATGAGTATGCGGCGCTGGCCAACAAGAATGCCCAGACCCTCAACGACATCGAGAATGTCCAGGGCAAGATTGACGACACGCAGGCCCAGATCGATGAAAAGAAGGCCGAGCTCAAGAAGAAGCGCAACGACCTTTCCGATCGCGTGGCCGCCAGCTACAAGTCCGGCGGCACGAACATCCTGTCGCTGCTGCTGGCCTCTGGCTCGTTTGAGGAACTCGTCGCCAACGCGCATTACGTTGAGAAGATCAACAAGAGCGACCGCGATGCCATCGAGGATATCCAGACGATTCAGGCTGAGCTCGACGCGCAGAAGACCGAGCTCGAAGCACAAAAGGCCAACCTGGAGAAACTCAAGGACCAGCAGACGGCTCAGATGCAGGATATGCAGGCCAAGCAGCAAGAAGTCCAGACCGTGCTGAACGGTCTTTCCGACGACGTCAAGGAGCTCATGGCTCAGCGCGATTCCGAGATCCTCGCTGCCGCCCAGGCCGAGGAGGCTGCCAAGAAGGCTGCCGCTGCCGCGGCTGCCGCGAACAAGAACAATTCCTACTCGGGTGGTGGATCGTACGCGCCCGGAACTCCGCAGCAGAATGCCGGCTCGGGCAAGCAGCAGGCTGTCGTCAACGCGTGCTACTCCACGCCTTCGCCGGGTCAGAACTGGTGCGCGGCGTGGGTCACCAATGTCTTCCGTAACGCCGGCGTTGGCTACTTTGGAGGCAATGCGTGCGACATGTTTAACGCCTGGTGCTATAGCTCCGACCGCTCGGCGCTGCAGGTGGGCATGATCGTGGCCGACTCATCGCATAGCGGCACGGGTGCTCCGGGCCTTATCTACGGTCATGTGGGTATCTACGTTGGCGGCGGCATCGTTATGAGCAACGAGGGTGCCATTACGTCTAAGTCGCTCGATTCGTTTATTAGCTTCTATGGCACTGGCTCTGGCGTGCGTTGGGGCTGGCTTGGCGGTATTGCGCTGTCGTAGCTGCGGTTTGAAGTAAGTTGGTCCGGGACCGCGGGCGAGGCATAAGGTTGCCTGCTCTACAGTCCTGCGCAAGACGAAGGCCACATTAAGTGGCCTTCTTTGCGTGCGGAACTCGCGACAGACGTTACCCGGTGCCCGCTCGCCCTCGCCTCACAGCAGAGGCGCGGCCTGTCATGCGAGTCGCGGAAACTGTGTCCCAGAAATCATGCGCAAAGTGGGATGCGGTTTCCGCCTGCGGGCCCGTTGGAAAACTGCATCCCACTTCGGCTACAAATTCCGGGATGCACTTTCCGCCGAGGTCCTTAACCAGAAACTCCATCCCATTCCAAAGGCAAATTCCGGGACGCATCTTCCGCAACCTCATCCATCCGGAAAGCCCTTCCCACTCTGAATACATCCAGCGAACGTATGCGAGCGTGTTGTCCAGAACAGCCTCGTCATCGGGGTGATGGAAAAAGTCGCCCCAAACGCTTGCAGCGGTTGTGCCCACAAGTGTCAAGAAAAAAGCCTCGAGAACTTCGAGGCTTTCACATTTGTATTGTTTTGCACGAAGGATCGCGGACGGCGAAGCTACTCTCCCAGTACGGCCTTCTTGGCGGCTGCGGCCATGTTATCCAGATCTTCCTTGGTGGGATGGTCCTTCGCAGCAATCCAGTTGTCGAGCAGCATCTTATAGCGCGCGTTGTCGGGATCTTGCTCGAGCATGGCCTCGTAGCGCTGCTTGACCGCGGGACCCATCTTGCCCTGGCACATCGCCCGGCCCGCAAGCTCGGCATCCCCAGCCAAATTGGAAGTCACGCGATCAATAATCTGCTGGTAATAGCTCTGGTCGGCGCCAAAACCGCAGGTGCCAAACAAGAAGACGCGCTTGCCGTGCAAGGCGGAGAGCAACGCCGCGACCGAAGGCGTGCACGCGCCCTTGTCGCACCAAAAACCGACGAGCACCGTGTCGGCCGCGCAGGCGCCCTGCGCCTCGAGCGCAACCTGATCTGCATCCGCATCGTCGCTCAACGCCGCGGCGTGGACAAACTCAACGCCCGCAGCCTGCAGAGCGCGCTTGATCGCGCCCGAAACCATCCTGGTATTACCGCTCTTGCTGTTAACCACCAAAGAGCACGTCATAGTCACGTTGCCTCGTATCCCCCAAAACTAAAGCCACTAATGCAATTTATTAGATGAATATCTTAGTACTAACGTGACAGATGTAAACCACCGTCTGTCGATTGATTAATTTGCCCCACGGGCTTGCTCACTGGGCAAACTGGCTGCGATAGAGTTCGGCGTAGAAGCCGCCTGCCGCTAGCAGCTCGTCGTGCGTGCCGCGCTCGATAATCTGGCCGTCGCGCATCACCAGAATGCAGTCGGCGTTGCGGATCGTCGACAGGCGGTGCGCCACCACAAAGCTTGTGCGGCCGGCCATAAGCTCGTCGAACGCCGCCTGCACCTGCAGCTCGGTGCGGGTATCGATGCTCGAGGTCGCCTCGTCCAGCAGCAGAATCGCCGGGTCGGTGAGCATGACGCGCGCGATGCACAGCAGCTGTTTTTGACCCTGGCTAAACGTGCCGCCGTCCTCGCCGATTACCGTATCGTAGCCGCCTGGCAGCTGCACGATAAACTTGTGCGCGTGCGCGCGCTTGGCAGCTTCGATAACCTGCTCGCGCGTGGCGTCGGGACAGCCGTAGGCGATGTTTTCCGCCACCGTGCCCTCGAACAGCCAAGTGTCCTGCAACACCATGCCAAAGGCGCGGCGCAAGCTTGCGCGCGTGTAATCACGCGAGGAACGGCCATCGACCGCAATGCGACCGGCATCGATATCGTAAAAACGCAGCAGCAAATTGATGAGCGTTGTCTTGCCACAGCCCGTAGGACCGACCAGGGCAAAGCGCATGCCGGGCTTAGCCTCGATGCAGATGTCCTGAAGCAGCTTGCGGTCGGGCACGTAGCTAAAGTCCACATGCTCAAGGGCGACCTCGCCCTGCGGTGCGGCAAGTTCCACGGCATCTGGCGCGTCGGGCTCCTGCTCGCGCGCATCGAGCAGCGCAAACATGCGGCGCGCCGAGGCATACGCGGTCTGGATCTGCGTAATGACGTTGGTGACCTCGTTGAACGGCTTGGTGTACTGGTTGGCATAGGACAGGAAGATCTGCACGCCGCCCACCGTAAGCGCCGCGGGCACGCCCGTGATCACGCCCACGCAGCCGATCACAGCGACCACGGCATAGATGATGTTATTGATAA
>USGN01000071.1 GCA_900554255.1 uncultured Collinsella sp.
TTGAACGTCAGATTGCCGCTTAGGGGCGTTTGCAGCGTCGAGCCGTTACGCGGTTCGTAGAACCGCGTAACTTGCTAACTACATCAAGTTACAAACAGCTGCCGCGAAGGCAACGGGATCCTCGGGGAGGATGCCCTCGACGAGCAGGGCCTGGTCGTAGAGCAGGCCGGAGTACTGCTTAATCTTGTCGGCGTCGCCCGCCTTCTGGGCAGCGACGAGCTTGGCGAAGACCGGGTGCTTAGCGTTGAGCTCGAGCACGCGCTGGCTCTTGGGCATACCGTCGGGCGCGCCCTCGGGACCCTTCTGAAGCACCTTCTCCATCTCGAGCGAAAGCGGACCCTCGGTGGTGATGCAGGCGGGGGCGTCAGTCAGACGCGCAGAGACGGCAACCTTCTCGACCTTGTCGCCGAGCGCCTCCTTCATGGCGTTAAAGAGGTCCTCGTTCTCCTTGGTGGCGTCCTCGGCCTCCTTCTTCTCGTCATCGGTCGCCAAGTCAAGATCGCCGGTCGCGACGTTCTTAAGCTCCAGATGACGATCCTCGACCTCAGGCTCGGCACCATCGGCAACTGCCTTCTCGGCAGCCTCGCGAGCAGCGTCATCCTCGTAGACCTTGGGCATATCGGCAGCCACGTACTCACGCATGGCCTGGAAGGTGAACTCATCCACGTCCTGCGTCAGCAGCAGCACGTCATAGCCGCGGTCGAGCACGCCCTTCACGACGGGCATCTTGGCCAGACGCTCGCGCGAATCGCCGGCGGCATAGTAGATTGCCTTCTGGCCCTCGGGCATGCCCTTGGCATACTCGGCAAGGGTGATCATCTTCTGCTCCTTGGCAGACCAGAACAGCAGCAGGTCGGCGAGCTCATCGGCCTTCATGCCATAGCTCGAGTAGATGCCGTACTTAAGACCGCGGCCAAAGTTCTCAAAGAACTTCTCGTAGGCCTCGCGGTCGTTGTCACGCATATCCTCAAGGTCGGCGGTGATCTTCTTTTCCACACGCTTGGCGATGGCCTTGAGCTGACGGTTCTGCTGCAGCGTCTCACGCGAGATGTTGAGCGTCACGTCGGCAGAGTCCACGACACCGCGCACAAAGTTGTAGTAGTCGGGCAGCAGGTCGTCGCACTTCTCCATAATCAGCACGTTGGAGCTGTAGAGCGCCAGGCCCTTCTCGTAGTCCTTGCTGTACAGATCGAACGGGGCGCGACCCGGCACAAACAGCAGTGCATCGTACTCAAGCGTGCCCTCGGCATGGAAGCTGATAGTGCGCGCGGGATCATCAAAGTCGTGGAACGTGGACTTGTAGAACTCGTCGTAGTCCTTCTGCTCGACATCGGAGCTGCGCTTCTTCCAGATCGGTGTCATGGAATTGACGGTCTCGAGCTCCTGGTAGTCCTCGTACTCGGGCTTGTAATCGTCGCCGGCGTCCTCGGGCTTGGGCTTCTGGCGGCTCTTGCTCACCATCATCTGAATCGGGTAGCGCACATAGTTGCTGTACTGCTGAATCAGGCTCTTGAGGCCCCACTCGGTCAGGAAGCGATCGTAGGTCTCGGCCTCGCCGTCGGCGTCGAGCTTCTCGTTCTCGCGCAGCGTCAGGATGACATCGGTACCGTGCTCAGCACGCTCGCCATCCTCGATGGTGTAGCCCTCAAGACCGTCGGACTCCCAAACGTGGGCGGTATCCTCGCCATAAGCGCGGCTGACGACCTTCACGTGGCTGGCAACCATAAAGGCGGAGTAGAAACCCACGCCAAACTGACCGATGATGTCGACATCGGAGCCCTGCTGCTCAGCGTTCTCGGTCTTAAACTCCTCGGAGCCAGAATGGGCGATGGTGCCCAGGTTGCGCTCGAGCTCCTCGGCGGTCATGCCGATACCGTTATCCGAAATAGTGATGGTACGGGCGTCCTTATCAAAGGAGACACGGATGGCCAGGTCGCCCTGGTCGAGTTTGACACTCGGATCCTGAAGGCTCTTAAAGTTGAGCTTGTCGACGGCATCGCTCGCGTTGGAGATAAGCTCGCGCAGGAAGATTTCCTTATTGGTGTAGATGGAGTTGATCATGAGGTCGAGCAGTTTTTTGCTCTCGGTCTTAAATTGACGCATGTGCAGTCCTTTCGCGCTACCCCTGCCCGCAAAAACGGCCCGGTTGCCCGAGCCGCATCGCAGACCTGCTATGTTCAGACTTAGATTTTATAACCTATTAGCGCGCATATATACATACGGAATCGAAAAACTGTATGTCAGAGCGCTCCGAAGCGCCAATTGCCTAGAAGCGTCCCTAACTGCCGGCAGAAAAGGAACGTCCCTATCTGTCGCCCAGCAGTTTGGCCATCCAGGCATGAGGCTGGCCTTCGTCTTCGTAGTCCACCGGGGCAATCTGCGTGTAGCCGGCCTTGGCATAGAGCGGCAGCACGTACTCCTGTGCATGCAACTTTATGAGCTTGGCGCCGGCATCGCACGCAGCAGCTTCGCTGGCTTCGACAATCTTGCTCGCCAGACCGCGACGACGCATGGTGGACAGCACGGCAACGCGCCCCATAATATAGGTCTCCCCCGCCGCAACGCCTTCGTCCAAGTCGCACGCCGGCGAAACCGGAGCCTCTGCATCTGCCGCGCGCTCCAGTTCCTCGGGAAACACGCGTGAGCAGCCGGTGAGCTCGCCGTCCACGTACAGCGTCACATGGATGCAAGTCGGCGCCTCATCGATAGCGTCGAACTCGTTTTCGTAGCCCTGTTCGTCCAAAAAAAACGGCGCGGCGCACCAGCGCCGCGTCATCAAAGCAACCCGTCTTAAGTTGGATATCCATAGCAGCCCCCTCATTCGATGCGAACGTTGGGGAAAAATTTTAGCGGAAATGAGCTCCCACGCTAAACTTCGCGCGTGCTTTTGCCAGGCAGTCGTAGTGGCCCACGTTGTGGGCATCGCTCGCGATATAGCTGTACAGGCCCTGCTTAAACAGGCGCTGCGCCGGCTTCTTTTCGCGACCGAATCGTCCACCTGCGATAAAGTCCGCCGAAGCCTGCAGTTTGCAGCCCAGGTCGACCAGGTGTTCAGCTACGCTCACATCCTTTTGAATCGCACGATAGCGTTCGGGATGGGCAATAATCACCTGGTAACCGCGACACTGCAAATCGTAGATCGTGTTCTCGTATTCCTCAAAGTCATACGAATCGGCACGTGTCGAAAGCTCAAGCAAAAACTCGTTTGAGCCATCGAAATGCAGGCGATCGGCCCATTCGATGCCCAAATCCATGAGCTTGGCGTGATTGACCTCAAAGCCCATCTGAAGCCGCATATCGCCCGCATGGGCACACAGCAACCGGTAGGCCTCCCACATGTTGGCGTAGTCAAAGTATGGGTCCCGGCAGTGCGGCGTACACACCATGTGCGTTACGCCGACGGCGCGGGCCGCCTCGAGCATCGCTAAGCTTTGCTCGAGGTTCGCCGCGCCGTCATCGACTCCGGGCAGGATATGACAATGGATGTCTCGCATATCGCCCTCTTATCTGCGTCGTTGCTTATTTCTTAAAGCGTTTCGCCTTCGCAGGGGTGCCCGTTGCAGCCGCGCCGCCGACAGCGGGATTGACCCCAGCCGCAGCGTTGTTCTGCGCCTTGTCCCCGCCATAATACGAGTAATAGTAGTCGTGGCTCGAGGTATCGCAGCAGTTCATGACCGTACCGATCACATTGACCTCTGCCTTGTTGAGCTGGTCGAAGGCGGCAAGGATCTCGTTGCGCTTGGCGAAGTCCTCACGGACAACGTAGATGGTGCCGTCGGTAATCGCGGCGACCTCGGCGGCATCGACAAAGGTGCCCACGGGCGGCGTATCGAAAATGACGTACTGGTACTTCTCCTCCAGTGCGGCAACCAGCTTGGCAAAGCGGCGCGAAGCGATAATGTCGGCCGGATTGGGAATGCGCGGCTCGGCGTCGAGGAAGAAGAAGTTGGGTTGACCGGTTTCGACGACAGCCTCGTCAACCGACATCTGGTCGGAAAGGACGGCGTACAGGCCACCGGAATGACGGAGACCCAGCAGGTTGGCAAGCCTGCGGTGGCGCATGTCGCACTCAACGAGCAGAACGCTCTTGCCGCTGGTTGCGATGGCCTGGGCCAGGTTGAGCGCGATGGTGGACTTGCCCTCGTTGGGAATGGAAGAAGTCACCGTAATGGACTTGATGGGCGTATCGACACTCGCAAAGCGGATGTTGGCGAGCAGAGTCTTGGCTGCATTGTTAAAGGCGAGGGTATCGCCGGTTTTCTTCTTACTACGGGCCATGGATTACTTACCGCCCTTCACAACGGGGAAACGACCGATAACGGGCACACCGAGCAGCTCGACGGCATCGTCAACGGAGCGGACGCGGGTATTGAGCATGTCAAGCAGCACGACAATTGCAACGGCGACGAACAGGCCGGCCAGAGCGGCGACCGCGATGTAGAGTTTGCGGTTGGGGCCGCTGGGCTGGCTGGGGATCTTTGCCTTATCGATCACGTTGACGGCCTGGGCGGCGTCAACGTCCTGAGCCACGGTAGACACCGAGTTGGCAATGGCGTTGGCGACAGCAGCGGCACCGTCGGGGCTGTCGCCGGTCACGGACAGCGAAATGACACGAGTCGTGGTCTCGCTCGTAACGCTCACCTTGTAATCATCCAAGTTGGAAAGACCCAGCTCCTTAGCAGCACCGCTCTTGACGCTGTCGCTATCGAGCAGCGTCGCGATATCGTTGGAGAGCATCTGGCTCGCCGACAGGTCGTTGTAGTAGCTCGTCTGGCTACCATCGGTCTTGGCGAGAATGTACATGCTCGTCGTGGCGGTGTAGGTGTTGTCCATCATAGTGAAGGAGACGACGCCCATGGCGATCGCGCAGACCACCGGGAGGGCGATGACCAGCTTAAGGTGCTTTTTAAGCAGCTGGAACAGTTCGAGAAGGGTCATGCAGCTTGCCTTTCATTTCCCTAGTTCATATCGACAAAACTGCTCGTATGATATCGCATCTTTTTGCCATGTCCGAACTCTATACATAAGATACAGCGCTGACACCATTGTTGCGCAACATTAACGCCGCACCGGCAGCCCCGATGCGGCGTGAAATTCACATGTTTGCAGCACTGCTACACGAACTGCTCGTCCTGTTGCACGGGAAACGTCACCGTGATGGTGGTCCCCACCCCCAACTCGCTTGACAGATCGAGCGAGGCGTGATGATACAGGGCGGCATGCTTGACGATGGCCAGACCCAGACCCGTTCCACCGCGCGCTTTAGAACGACTCTTGTCAACGCGATAGAAACGCTCGAACACCTTACCCTGCTCCTCGGGCGCAATGCCAATACCCGTATCGGCAACCGACAGATACGGGTGCCCGTCGTCGTTGGTTCCGCACCGCAACGTCACCGTACCGCCGGGCCGGTTGTAGCGAATGGCGTTGCTCGCCAGGTTGTAGATGAGCTCATCGATCAGGCGCGATACGCCTTCGACGACCACGGGCTTGGTCTCATGTCCTATCGCCACATTTGCCTGGCGGGCGACCTGCTCAAGACGCTGCTCGACCGCGTAGATAGCACGCGAAAGCTCAATGGGCTCCGTGGAGCCAATAGGCACCGCCTCGCCATCGCTCGCACGCTCGGCCTCATCCAAGTTCGAAAGCGTGAGGATATCGTTGACGAGCGCAGCCAAACGGCCCGCCTCACGGTAGATGCGGCCGCCAAAGGTGCGCAAATCGTCCTCACCCTCGACCATGCCGTTCGCAATGAGCTCGGCATAGCCTGAGATTGCCGTAAGCGGGGTCTTGAGCTCATGGGTGATATTGGCCGTGAACTCGCGGCGCATGCGGTCGTTGTCCGCCAGTACCGCCATCTGGCGCTTGAGCTCCTGGCGTTGCGACTCAATGCGCTCGAGCATGGGAACCATCTCGGCATAAGCATGCTCGTAGCTGCGGCGAGGATGGTCCAGATCGACCTCCTGCAACGGCTCAATGATGGCGCGGGACTCACGACGCGCCAAGAAAAACGAGAGCACCGCACCTGCCGCCGCAATGAGCAGCATCGGCGCCACGAGAGACATCAGAATCGCCGCAACGCCAGGTTGGGCCTGCGACAAGCGAACAACCTGGCCGTTGTTAAGTCGGACGGCTCGGTACAGCATAATCTCGTCGAGCGTGGAGCTTGAGCGCTCCGCAGAACCCGAGCCGCTCTCGAAAGCCTTAACGACCTCGGGGCGATCGCCGTGATTGGGCAGCATAGAAGGCGACGCCTCGTTGTCGTAGGCAACCGATCCATCCTTGTTAATCAGCGTGATGCGCAAGTCCTCGCGATCGAGGCTACGCAAGAACGGGATGGGCTCCTGCTGTTCGTCGAGAGCGGCAGCAATGAGCTCGGTTTCCTGCGCCAGATTGGCACTCGTGGCATCCGCCAAGGTGTTTTGCACAAAGAACGCACCCAGCACCGTAAACGCCACGATAACCGCCATGGCGCAGACAAAGATCGTCACAAAAACGCGGTGCGACAGCGTATGTTTTCCCTGGGGGGCGAAGACCACG
>USGN01000072.1 GCA_900554255.1 uncultured Collinsella sp.
CGGCCCGTTACGGCGTTTGGTAAAACGCCGTAACTAAAAACGGTTACCGCGGAAGCCGCCGCCGTTGCGGCCGCCACGATCGCCACCGCGACCGCCGCGGTCGCCACCACGGCCACCACGATCGCCAAAGCCGCCGCGACCGCCACGGTCGCCGCCACGGCCACCACGGTCGTCACGGCCGCCGCGAGGACCGCGATCCTCGTCCAGGCCCATGGCGACGAGCGGAGCGATAACCTTATCGAGAGCGGCCATCAGCTCGGTGGCCTCCTCGTAAGAAAGCTCGGGCAGGAGCTTCTCCTTCTTGTTGGCAAGCTCGACCAGGCCCTCAGCGGCATCCTCGGCAGCGAAGACAACGATCTTGCGCATATCGCCCTCGGCGTCATCGATGCGGCCGACCAGATCGGCAGCCTCGGCCTCGGCCATCAGGCCATCGAGCTCACGAAGGCGCATGCCCAGCAGGTCGGACATTTCCTTCTGCTCCATCTTGGGCTTGAGGTCAAGAAGCTTGATGGCGCGCTCGATGTTCGCCATGCGCTCGGCCTTGGCCTCCTCCTCCTTGGAAATAGCAAAGCGACGGCTACGCAGCAGGCGGGCGGCCTTCTGCATCTTGTCCATCAGCTCTTCGTCATCGTAATCAAAGGCGGCCTCGACAACCTCGGCCTCCTCCTCGGCGGAAACCTCGTCAGCAGCCTCAACCTCGGCAGCTTCGGTCTCCACGGTCTCGACTGCCTCAACCTCGGCAGCCACGGTCTCGTTCTCGGTCTCGTTCATGATCTCTTCGTTCTCGGACATGAGACTCCTTCTTGGCCCTCTCGGGCATCATCGCCCCATTCGCGGGGCCCGTCGCGCACTCTTTGCGCTTTAAACATTCATGCCTCTCGGCAAAACGTCCATTAGTTTATGGTGTCGCCATCCAATCTAGCTGCAGAATCTATGTGCACACATTAATGCGACATGTGCGACTCGCGACGAGCGTACACCAGCGACGCCACGAACCCGACCACCGCAATCACAGCCGCCACGCGCACGGCAGCTGCAAATCCAATCGCCTGGGCAACGTCGGTCGCAACGCCAGCCGCACCGGCAGTCGCCGCAGAACTTGAGAGCAGGCCGATAAACAGGGACGGGCCAAACGATGCGGCAATCATGTTCCACGTGTTGAGCAATGCCGTTCCGTGGGGATGCTCAGCGGCAGGCAGCGTCTCCAAGCCGGCCGTTTGCGAGGGGCTCAACACCAAACCAACTCCGGCATACACCACAACGGTCACCGCCACGACGACGCCGATGTTCATGCTTGCCGCCGTCATCGAGATGGCAGTCTGCCCCACGGCAATCAGGGCAAAGCCGACCGGCAGCAGCGGCCATGCGCCACGGGCGTCCATCACGCGTCCGCCCACAATCGAGGTCACGGCGTTGCAGGCAATTGCCGGCAAAATGAGCAGGCCCGCAACAAGTGCGGTCATGCCGTATGCGCCCTCAAAATAGAGCGGCAACAAAACGCTCATCGAGAACGTCGTCATCATCGACACCACCACAAGCAGACACGCAGGCCAAAAACGAACGCTCGCCATGGGACGCACGTTAAGCACCGGATGCTCGAGCTTGAGCTGGCGGGCCGCAAACAGGCCGAGCAGCACAACGGCAGCGAAAAGCGTCACGATACCGGCAATCAGATTGGTCGAGAACTCGCCTACGGAATACACAAATGCCGTAATACCGGCGGCGAGCAAAACAACCGACAGAATATCAAGCGTGGCGTTCGAACGCTCTCCGACATTCTGAACAAGCTTTACGCCCGCCGCAGCGACCACAATGCCGCCCACCAGCGGCACTACGAACACCGCCCTCCAGCCAAACAACGTGCACATAAGACCGCTGATCACGGGTCCAAACGCCGGCCCCAGCGTAATGCAGGCACCGCCCAGGCTCAGATACAGACCAAGCTTCTCGCGCGGGGCGCAAGACAGCACCACGTTCATCATGAGCGGGAACAAAATGCCCGATCCTGCAGCCTGCAAAATACGGCTTGGCAGCAAAACGCTAAATGACGGAGCGAACAGGCACAGGACTTCGCCGGCGACCATGCATCCGCATGCGAAAAACAGCAGCTTGCGCGTCGAGAAACGGCCGGACAGAAAGGCCATGATAGCCGTAAAGATCGACGTCACGATCATGTAGCCCGAGACGAGCCACTGTGCCGTGGTGGCACTCACCGAAAAGGCTGCCATAATGTCGTGCAACGCCACGTTAATGATGTTCTCGTTAAACGCAGCAACAAAAGCTGCAACATACATTACGACGAGAATTGCCGAGGTTGTCGACGGTGATTGAGTTTGCTTTTGGGATTTGGTCCCCATGCATTTCCTTCCTCTTGAAACGACAGTCGCATCGCCCCAGAGGAACAGTCCAGGGCGAAAAATGAGCCCTAGACTTACGCCAGACGCCGTACACGACGAGTCTGGCAACATGGTCCAACATCGAAAGATTGTAACGCGGACGCGCGGCTTTCCTTCCGCGCTATTATTAAAAGTCCACGAAAGCATGAGACATGAGGAGCCCGCCATGATTAAGCCCATCATGAAATCCGAGTTCTTTTTACGCCTGCCTTCCGAAGACGCGGGACCCGACGACGCCGTGATCGGGCAAGACCTCCTGGATACGCTCCACGAGCATGAGCACGAGTGCGTGGGCCTCGCCGCCAACATGATCGGCGTGCGCAAACGCATCATCTGCGTAAAGGACGGCAACAGGGCGCTCCTGATGTACAACCCGCAAATTCTTGAGCAGGTCAATGCCTATCAAACGAGCGAAGGATGCCTCTCGCTGATCGGCGAGCGTCCCTGTACCCGCTATCGCCGCATTAAGGTTGAGTATTTGGACGAGAACTTCGTCCACCGCATCAAAAACTTCTCGGGCTACACCGCCGAGATCATCCAGCACGAAATCGACCACTGCAACGGCGTCGTGGTTTAGGCCACCCGCCAAAATGAGGGTACCGGAGGCCTCCCTATGGATATCAGCCGCTTTGGCGAATTCGCCATCTTAGCGCAGTCACGCACGTTTCTTGATGCGGCGGAACTGCTTTTCATGTCGCAATCAACCCTCTCCAAGCACATCATGGCAATGGAGCACGAACTCGGCTGCAAGCTCATCGATCGAAGCCAGCGCCACGTAACACTCACCGCGCAAGGCGAAGCGCTCCTCCCCTATGCGCAAAAAATTGCGACGCTTCAGCATCGCTATCTTGCCGCCATTCAAATAGGTGCAGGTGAGCCGCTCGAGCACCTCACCGTAGGTTCTATCCCCATTATGGCCCCTTATGGGATTACGGACGCCGTCATCGATTTTCAGCAGGCGAACCCCTCATATTCTGTCGAGCTCATCGAAGGCGAGGGCGACACACTCAAGCGCATGCTCCTGCACGAGGACATTGACCTGGCCTTCATCCGTGACAGCGGCGCCATCGAGCCGGAGTTCAAAAAGATTCCCTTTACGACCGACCGGCTCGTGGCCGTCCTTCCGCTCGACCATCCACTCGCCGAACGTGACACCATCGAGATAGACGACCTTATCGACGAGAATTTCCTCATGCTTCCCCAAGGCTCGTTCGTAAGCGAGCTCGTCCTTTCCCTTTGTCGCGAAGCTGGATTTGGCCCACGTGTTACGTTCACCGGCAAACGAGCCGAGAACATCATCTCTCTTGTCGCACGCGGCGCCGGTGTCTCATTCCTCATGCGCAAGCCGGCGGAATCGCTTACCAGCGGAAAGGTAGCCTTGGTGCCGCTTGAGCCCGCGACGACCTCCGAGGTCAGGCTCTACCTCAAGCGGAACGCCGCGCACTCGCAGGCGGTCGTCTCGTTCATTGGCTTCCTCCCCTACCGTCAGCTCCTGCAAGGCGACCGTGCGTCTTCCATCGCGGCACGACCGTCATAATCCCCGCTGCTCCACAACCGCAGACTTGTGACCGCAAACACGATGACAGCGGCACGAAACACAAATATGCCTCGGGCAGCACGTCGCCGTCCGAGGCATATTTAATCAAAGTGCGCAGAAAGACTAGTCCACCGAGATGTTGAGTGCCTTACCGCCCTCGTCCTTCTTGGTACCGATCACCATAGCGGCGACAAGAGCCAGAACGAAAGCGACCACACCGGAGATGACAAGGCCGATAAAGCCCGTGTCGATGCCGGCAGGGTTAATAAAGCTCGGGAAACCGAGCGGGCCGGAGGCGCCGAAGGCATAGAGCTTGGCACCCATGAGGCCGGCAATGGCGCCGCCTACACCAGCGGAAATAAAGGTTGCCCACATAAGGCGCTTACGCGGCAGCAAGATGGCGTAAAGCGCAGGCTCGTTGACACCGAAAATCGAAGAGACAAGGGCGGGAATGTTGACGGCAGCATTTTCCTCGGAGTCCTTGGTTCGGATGATCATGCCAAGCACAGCGCCGGCGATGGCACAACCGCCTGCATACACGAGCGGGTTAATGAGGTCATAGCCGTAGGTTGCGACATCGAGGAACCACAACGGGATGATGCCCCAGTGCAGGCCGAACATGACGAGCAGGCTCCAGAACGTGCCGATGACGAAGCCGGCGATGGCGGGTTGGAAGTTGATGAGCATCAGAATGATCTGGGCAACGATGTTGGAGAGGACCGTCATGACCGGACCGACCACAAGCAGGCCAAGGATGCCGCAAATGAGGAGCGTCAGGATGTTGGAGAAGAACGAGCTCACAAGCGCGGGCAGCGCGTTAGAAAGGGCCTTGTGCACCTTGGAGGCAATCCAGACGATAAAGATCGCAGGCAGAATCGTCGATGAGTAATTCTGCATGATCAGCGGGATGCCAAAAATATCACCGTAGACATTGGACTCGAAGACCGTACCGGCGCCGAGCGTGTAGAGCGGATCTCCGCCCATAAGGGCAACGAGCGTCGGATAGACGAGGATACCGCCGAGCGCCATTCCCATAACGGGCTTAAGTCCGAACTTCTTGGCCGACGTCCAGCCAATGATTAGCGGAAAGTAATAGAAGACCGAATCTCCGATTGCCGAGAGCGTCACATACGTATTGCTGTCCTTGGCAAGCCAACCGGCAACCGTGCAGAGCGCGAGCATCGACTTGATAAAGCCACCGGCCATAAGCACGCCAAGAACCGGTTGCAGAATCTCGGAGATGATGGCCAGCAGACGCGAGAATGGATCGCCCTTTTTGACGTCGTCGCCTTCATCGATATCGAGTGCGGGTTTGGAGTCGAACCCGCCAATCTGAACAAGGTCGTTGTAGACGGCCTCGACAGTGGCACCAATCACGACCTGATACTGTCCGCCGGCCTGGATGACGTCAACGACGCCCTTCGTCACCTTAAGCTCATTAGTCTGGGCGAGCGATTCATCCTTGAGGTGGAAGCGGAGACGCGTAATGCAGTGGCTCACGTCTAACACATTGTCTCGACCACCGACCTTTGTGATGATTTCATCGCAAAGCTTCTGGTATTTCATGGAATTCTCCTTTTTCTGAGCGGGGTATAGCATCGATTTCATGCCTCCGTAGTCGACGTGGGAGGGCAAGGAACCCGCTTCCCCCTTTGAAATCCGCGGACGCACGTACGCCCGGGATGGGAAACGGCAGAGAAGATGGAAGATGCCGATCACATGGCAGCGAGCCTCATTGGCCCATGTCACGCAATCAGGTCTACAGACGCGAATCTGCTGCGCCGAGAAGTCTCGTCGTCTGGCAGAACTTGTCACACAGACGTTCCGGTTCGCCCTGGGGAATCTGAGTACGCTCGGTCTCAAAGGAGAGGCCGTACTCGCGTGCCGGAAGGAAATACTCGAAATAGCCGTTGGTGTAACCGCAAACTATTCCCTCGACCGGGCATTCGCGCTTCATGCGAATACCCAAGTCGCTGCCGAGCTCACTCGGGAACACAAAGAGATGCAGGCCGCCCAGACTGATGACGGCACACTTAAGCGTGAGCGAAAAGTCGTCATGGGCAACGGTGTGATAGAACGTCTGAGGCTCGATGCGGTCAAGAACGACCTCGCGATCGAGCTTGATCTGGGAAATCGCCTCGGCAAGACCGGTCGAAACGCGCTCGACCTCGGGAATGCCGCGTCCCTGGCGAAAATTGCGGTCGCTACAGTCGCCAGCAGCACCGACGACCATGGCCGGATAGTAACCAAGACTCTGAGCGAGCTTTTTGCCGGTAAGACCGGCGAGTTCGCTCGTGAGCTCCGTGCAGTCGGGTCCGACACAGGCAGAATGCACCGCCCAGTTCACAAAGCCCGCAAATGGCTTGCCTTCGGTATCGAAGAACGATACGACAATGACCTCATTGTCGGCGAGTTCACCTGGGATGATGCGGTTGTCGTAGAAACCGGTGATGACTTTTTTGCCCATGCGGCAGGTCGCAGGTCGCGCGTTGGCGCGGCACTCTTCGAAGCATTGACAGATGGTATCGAGGAACCAGCGATAGTAGT
>USGN01000073.1 GCA_900554255.1 uncultured Collinsella sp.
TCGCGCAGGCACGTGCGTTGGCGCAGATTAGCGAGGCTCAGGTGGTGCGCGCCCGCCGTCGTGCTGCCGAGCGCGAGGCCGCGGCTCTGACCGAGCTTGCAGCTCCGTCTGTGCCCGAGACGCCTGCCGCCGACCAGCCGACCGAGAAGCCGGTACCGCGCACACGCCGTCGCACGGCTGCTAAGGCCGAGCAGGTTGCCGATCAGGTAACCCCCGAGCTCACTGAGGCTTCGGTCCGTTCCGCGGCAGGGGAGGGCACATCGCCTGTTGAGCCCGCTGCGCCTGTCGAGGCCAGCGAAGTTCCCGTTGTCGATCCGGCTTTGCGCCCGCACCGTCGCGGTCGCAAGCCCAAGGCCTTCGTCGAGGCAGAGAAGGCCGCAGCCGCAGCTGCAGCCGCTCGGGATGCTGCGGCGACCGCCGAGTCTGCAACCGCCGCCGACGCGCCCGTCCAGGATGCTACGACTTCCGAGGCCGCTCCCGCCGATGTCGAGCCCGCCGACGTCCGTCCTGGTCGCAGCCATCGTACTGCTGCTAAGCGCACGTCCAAGGCCAAGGCTGCCAAGAAGGGTGTGTCCGAGGATTCCGCCGAGACGACCGCCGATGCATCGACTGATGCCGCCGAGCCCCAAGACGTCGAACAGCCTGCGTCTGAGAAGCCCAAGCGCGGTCGTAAGAAGTCCGCTAAGGCCAAGGCGTCCGAGCAGCAGGCCGAGGCCGAGCTGCAGGGCGATTCCAAGGCCGAGGCCAGCGATGATACTGTGGCCAATGCCGACGCCGCCGCAACTGATGGTGCCGCGCCCGCCGAGGCCGAAGACGGCGCTCGCCCCAACCGCCGTCAGCACAAGCGCAAGGACGAGCGTAATGACCGCAACGAGCGCAAGGACGAGCGCAACAACGATCGCCGCAACCGTCAGCGCGACCGCAAGCAGCGCAATAAGGAGCGCAATGCCGCTCCGACTGAGCCCACGCTTTCGCGCGAGGAGCTCGCGGCCATGAAGGTCGCCGAGCTGCGCGAGAAGGCCAAGGAGTTCGAGATTGAGACGACCGGCAAGAAGAAGGTCGAGCTCGTCGAGGAGATCTACACCACCGCCGCGAAGGCCGAGGGCTTCCGCGACATCAAGGGCATTCTGCAGATTCGCCCGGACAGCTCCGGTATCATCCATGCCCACGGCTACATGAAGTCCAACGACGACGCCTTCGTGCCCGCCTACCTCATCCGCTCCGCGCGCCTGCGCACGGGCGACGTCATCGAGGGCTCGCTGCGTCCTTCGCGCGGCGGCGACAAGCGCGCCGGCCTCGCTAAAATCACGACCGTCAACGGTCTGGACCCCGAGCAGATTCGCAACCGTCCCAAGTTCGGCGACCTTACCCCGGTCTATCCCAACGAGCCGCTGCGCATGGAGCACGGCAAGGACTCCATTACCGGTCGCGCCATCGACATCGTGTCGCCGATCGGCAAGGGTCAGCGTGGCCTGATCGTGTCCCCGCCTAAGGCCGGCAAGACCACGATCCTCAAGAAGATCTGCCAGTCCATCTCGATCAACAATCCCGAAGTGCACCTCATCTGCCTGCTCGTCGACGAGCGCCCCGAAGAGGTCACCGATATGCAGCGTTCCATCAAGGGCGAGGTTGTGGCGTCGACCTTCGATATGCCCGCCGACAACCACACTCGCGTGGCAGAGCTCGTCATCGAGCGCGCAAAACGCATCGTGGAGCTGGGCGGCGATGTTGTGGTGGTGCTCGACTCCATCACGCGCCTTGCCCGCGCCTACAATCTGGCCGCTCCCGCCTCGGGTCGTATCCTTTCGGGCGGCGTCGATTCGGCGGCACTGTATCCGCCCAAGCGCTTCCTGGGCGCAGCCCGCAATATCGAGAACGGTGGCTCGCTCACCATCCTGGCCTCTGCCCTCATCGACACCGGTTCCAAGATGGACGAGGTCATCTTTGAGGAGTTCAAGGGCACCGGCAACATGGAGCTTAAGCTCGACCGCGACCTGGCCGACCGCCGCATCTTCCCGGCCATCGATCCCGTTGCCTCGGGCACGCGCAACGAGGATCTGCTGGTCGACGAGCAGATGCGCCCGTTTGTCTTTGGCCTGCGCCGTATCCTCGCCGGCATGAACAATACCGAGCGCGCGGCCGCGTCGTTTATCAAGGGCCTCAAGGGCACCAATACCAACCAGGAGTTCCTGGTGCGTTCGGCCAAAAAGCACAGCGACTACGAGCAGACGTTCTAGGTTGTCATCCACGCGCAGCGATAGTCATCAATGCAATAAAGGGTCGGGGCTTTGAGCCTCGGCCCTTTTCTATATCGTCGCTCCGCGCTTTTTTGACCATAAGACTGGCAAGCAGCAGGTTTCCCGTTTCAATCCGACATCGTCGCTTGCAATCGGCAGGGCGGTTTCGCATAATAGCTTTTAAGCTTCGCGACGGAAAACGCAGATGAAACGAACCATATACCGTTGCTTTGGGGCATAGCCCCGCTTCATCTTCTCTCGCGCAGCCAACTGAATGATGCGATTTGGGTGCTGGAAGATGGGGAGAGCTCATGGCTTCTTCTGATGCAACACAACGAGCGGTCCTTGCTGGACTTTCCTGCGGAATCGGCCTTGCCGCTCCCGTAGTGATGTATGCTGCCACGCTGCCGTTTTCGTCGGTGAACGAGACGGTCGTGGCGGGTGCGGTTCCCTTCGCCGTGGGCGCGGTGGCGGGCGTGGGCATCTATGCCGCCTCGCTGGGTATCTCCGAGTATCGTGCGCAGCGTGAAGAGCGTCTGTTCCAGCCCGATGCCATGGGCGGTGCCGCCAATCTCAATCAGCATCAAAGCGAGTTCAAGACCGCCTCGATTTCAGCTCAGCAGCAGGATGCGACTCCTTACGCTGCGGCTTCTGATTCTCAGGCTCAGGCGGAGCAGTCTACCTCGGCATTCCTTTCCGGCCTGACTGGTGCGTTCCAGCGCCGTCATGCCGATGATGGTGTCCCTACCATCGCTCGAGCCGCAGATGCTATGGACGAGGACGAGGCTTGGTCCATGATCGACAGTATGCTTGACGACGATTCGCCGGTGAGCTGCGACCCTGCACACTCGCGCGACGTCTATCAAGTCGCCATCGACGAGCTCACCAACGGCGGGCAGACCGGCTCCTTCAATCGCGACGACATCGCCGCCGCGGCGCGTGCCGTGTCGGGCTCCCAGGCCGCCCCTGCGGGCAGCACGGCGGCTTTCGTGGCACTCGTTGCCAACGCGGCAGCCAATAACGCCTACAGCGCTACCTCGGCGGACGCGAACGCTTCTGCCGATAATTCGTACGTTGATGAAGACATGACCGCGGACGAGGAGGCCGTTGCCGCCCGCCGTGCCGCCGAAAGCTCGCTTTGGGGCGCTCCTGCCCAGCAGCAGGCGGCTGAGGCTGCGCCGTACAACGCAAACCTCGCCAGCATGCCTATCATTTCCGGTGCCGCGGACATCGATCTCGATGACCTCGATGAGCCTGCAGCCATCACCGCATCGATTGATGCCCAAGATCGCATCGACACCGGCGACCTTCCGGATGCCTCACTCGAGGTTGATGTCCCCATGGCTGATTACTCGGGCCACGAGGACATGTGGGCCGCCGCCACCGCGATTCTGGATGAGATTGACGAGCCTGCTCCTGTTGCAGCCCCCGCTCCCGTCGCTGCCCCTCAGCCTGCTGCCCCCGCCTATGTCGGCCGTCACAGCGCTGTGTTCCCCGAGGATACTGCCCGTATCTCGCGCGAGAGCATCGAGCGGGCCGAGGCTATTGCCGCCGGCATTATGGAAAACCGTCGTCACGAGCGCGTCAATCAGATCCTCGAGGAGGAGATCGAGCGCCTGCAGTCCTCTACCGCCAAGCGTACGGGCCGTGCCTACCTGAGCGTTATCGAGGGCGGTACCGCCAGCTTCGCGCCGCTCCGCGCGGAGGCATAACTTCTGCATGGTTAAGATCAATCGAAAATGGGCGGTCGTGACCTGCCTGATGGCGCTCTTGATCTGGGGCAATTCGCTGGTTCCCGGCTCGGGGTCGGGCTCGCTGAGCCTAACGGTCATGGAAGCTATCCGCGGTTTCCTGCACGGCGTGGGACTTCCATATGAATGGGTGACCAACTTTGTTGTTCGCAAGTGCGCGCATTTTACCGAGTATATGGTGCTCGGCATCTTGGCAACGCACGCCTTTGATTTTGAGGGCCGGCGCACCTTTGACGTGCTGCTGCCCACGGCGGTGTTCCTGCTGCTGATTCCTTCGATCGACGAGACGATTCAGCTCTTTGTGCCGGGACGCGCCGGCATGATCACCGATGTGATGATCGACTGCTGTGGAGCGGCAACGGGCGTTGTGCTCCGATATCTACTACGATCGCTCATATGTGCCAAAAAGGCCGCCTAGGACGTATGCTTGGTGCTAGGCGGCCTTTTTTATTAGAGGGCTTATATAGGGCGTGGTGGCGTCGTTCCGTAGGTTGGATTTGCCGGGCGCGCCACGCCCTGTGGGTGCGTCTGTTACTGAAGCGCCTGCGCGCCCAGGGCCAGGCAGCCCATGATGCCCTGCTTGCCCTCAAGGCTGTTGTTGACAATATAGGTATCGATGTCGTTGACCTCGGGCGTGACGATATAACCGTTGAGCATCTCGGCGCACTTCTTGCGCGCGAGCGGCACGATGGGGGTGTGGTCGGCCACGCCGCCACCGATGATGATCTTTTGCGGCGCGTAGCACAGCGTGTAGGTCATGAGCGCCTGTGCCAGATAGCCTGCGAGCAGGTCCATGGCCTCCGGGTCGTCGGCCATGTCTCCGGCGGACTTACCGTCCCAGCGCTTTTTAACGCCGGGGCCGGCGATGAGACCCTCGAGGCAATTGTCGTGGAAGGGGCAGGCGCTGTGCTCGCCAATGGTGTCGCGCGGGTCGCGCGTGACCAGGATGTGGCCGGCCTCGGGATGCATCATGCCGTGTACGAGCTTACCGCCCGAGAGCACGCCGGCGCCCACGCCGGTGCCGATGGTCAGATACACAACGTCAGTGAGGCCCTGGGCGCAACCAAAGGTGACCTCGCCCAGGCAGGCGACGTTGACGTCGGTGTCGTAGCCGCAGGGGATATTGAGCTCGTTTTGGATAGTGCCCAGCAGGTCAAAGTAGCGCCATGCCGTTTTGGGCGTCTCCAGGATCTTGCCGTATTGGGGCGAGGCAGGGTTGACTGCGGTGGGGCCAAAGGCGCCGATGCCCAGGGCGGCGATGCCCTTGTCTGCAAACCATGCGTTGACGGCCTCGACGGTCTCCTGCGGGGTCGTGGTCGCGATCTGCTCACGCTCCAGGACCGTACCGTCTGCATAGCCCGTGGCGCAGACCATCTTGGTGCCGCCGGCCTCGAGCGCTCCGATAAGCTGCTGTTCTGCCATAGTATTCCTCTCTCTGGGACAAGTTGCTCCGTGACTAAAGTATAGGGCTCTAAACCATTTAAGAAAGCGCTATAAAAAGAAGCCTCGCAACGTGGCGGGCGGTGCGGGGCTTCTTTGGTTGCTTTAGTTGCCGGGCCGTCCTTACCCGCGCGGCTTGATTTTATCACGTAGCGACTTGAGGTTCTCCAGTGCCGCGTTAAGCGTCTCATCCCGCTTGGCAAAGTGGAAACGAATCAGATGATTGACGGGCTCGCGGAAGAAGCTCGAGCCGGGCACGGCGCCCACGCCAACCTTGGAGGCGAGATCCTCGCAGAAGTCGAGGTCGCTCTCGTAGCCAAACTCAGAGATGTCCATCATGACGTAGTAGGCGCCCTGCGGCACGTTATGCTCAAGACCGATGCTATCGAGCCCCTGGCAGAACAGGTCGCGTTTGGCGGTGTAGAGGTCGAGGACCTCATCGTAATAGCTGTCGTCGAAGTTGAGGGCGGTGACAACGGCTTCCTGCAGGGGAGCGGCGGCACCCACGGTGAGAAAGTCGTGGACCTTCTTGATGCGCTCGGTGATCTCGGCAGGGGCGATGGTGTAGCCCAGGCGCCAGCCGGTGATGGAGTACGTCTTGGACAGCGAGCTGCAGCTGATGGTTCGCTCGAACATGCCGGGCAGCGTGGCCATATAGACGTGCTCGTGGGGCGCGTAGACGATGTGCTCGTATACCTCGTCGGTAATGCAGTAGGCGTCGTACTTTTTGCAGAGGTCGGCGATGAAGGTGAGCTCCTCGCGCGTAAAGACCTTGCCACAGGGGTTGGAAGGGTTGCACAGGACGATGGCCTTGGGGTTGTTGTCGCGGAAGGCTGCCTCGAGCGTCTCGCGGTCAAAGTCGAATGTGGGCGGGTTGAGCGGCACATAGATGGGCTCGGCACCCGAGAGAATGGTGTCAGCGCCGTAGTTCTCGTAGAACGGCGAGAAGATGACGACCTTGTCTCCGGGGTTCGTAACCGTCATCATGGCGGCCATCATGGCCTCGGTGGAGCCGC
>USGN01000074.1 GCA_900554255.1 uncultured Collinsella sp.
AGGTAAAGCGTTTGACCTGCCAAAATAAACCTGTCCCTTTTTGGTCGGTCGCCGTTTGGGGGCGGATTGGCAACGCTCGCTGATTGTAGTCTTGACCTGCGCTAGAATAGTGGCATCTGAATGTCCGGGCGCATGGAGGCGTGCGCCCGTATGCTGAGGAGGACTCTATGGCAACTGTTGCCGCACCTATCGATGCTACGTCGACTGCCGCTTGGAAGGCACTCGAGGCCCATCAGGAGAAGCTCGAGGCCGAAGGTATCGACCTCAAGGCCTGGTTCGCTGCTGACGCCGACCGCGTGAACAAGCTGAGCTTTGACGCCGGTGACCTGCACTTCGATCTGTCGAAGAACCTGGTGACCGATGAGACCGTCAAGCTGCTGTGCGATCTTGCTCGCGAGGTGAAGCTCGAGGAGCGCCGCGACGCCATGTTCTCTGGCGAGCACATCAACACCACCGAGGACCGCGCTGTCCTGCACACCGCGCTGCGCCGCCCGGCAAGCGAGAAGGGCCAGCTCATCGTCGACGGCCAGGACGTCGTCGCCGACGTGCACGAGGTCCTCGACCGCATGTATGCCTTCGCCGAGCGCGTGCGCTCCGGTGAGTGGAAGGGCGTTACCGGCAAGAAGATCGAGCACCTGGTGTCCATCGGCATCGGCGGCTCCGATCTGGGCCCGGTCATGGCCTACGAGGCCCTGCGTCCCTACGCCGACGCCGGTATCGACTGCCGCTACATCTCCAACATCGATCCCAACGATCAGGCCGAGAAGCTCAAGGGCCTGGATCCCGAGACCACGCTCGTGATCATCGTCTCCAGGACCTTCACCACGCTCGAGACCCTCACCAACGCCCGCGAAGTCAAGACCTGGATGCTCGAGCAGCTCAAGGCTCAGGGCGCCATCGACGGCTCCGATGAGCAGAACGCCGAGGCCGTGGCAAAGCACTTCGTCGCCGTTTCCACCGCACTCGAGAAGGTCGAGGCCTTCGGTATCGACCCCGCCAACGCCTTCGGCTTCTGGAACTGGGTCGGCGGCCGCTACTCCGTCGACTCCGCCGTGGGCCTGTCGCTGATCGTCGTGCTCGGCCCCGAGCGCTTCCAGCAGTTCCTCGAGGGCTTCCACGCCATCGACGAGTACTTCTGCAACACGCCGCTCGAGAACAATGCCGTCGCGCTGATGGGCCTGCTCAACGTCTGGTACGTCAACTTCTTCGGTTCCAAGAGCCACGCCGTGCTGCCGTACTGCCAGTACCTGCACCGTTTCCCGGCCTACCTGCAGCAGCTCACCATGGAGTCCAACGGCAAGCACGTCCGCTGGGACGGCAGCGCCGTGACCTCCGATACCGGTGAGATCTTCTGGGGCGAGCCCGGCACCAACGGCCAGCACGCCTTCTACCAGCTGCTGCACCAGGGCACCGTGGTGGTCCCGGCCGACTTTATCGCTTTCGCCAACACTGCCAACCCTGCGACCGACAGCGGTCAGGACGTGCACGAGCTGTTCCTGGGCAACTTCCTGGCCCAGACCAAGGCGCTCGCCTTTGGCAAGACGGCCGACGAGGTGCGCGCCGAGGGCACGCCCGAGCAGATCGTCCCGGCCCGCTGCTTTGAGGGCAACCGCCCGACGACCTCGATCTTCGGCGACACGTTGACCCCGTTCGCGCTCGGCGAGCTCATCGCCCTGTACGAGCACATTACGTTTGTCGAGGGCACGGTCTGGGGCATCGACTCCTACGACCAGTGGGGCGTCGAGCTGGGCAAGCAGCTTGCCAAGCAGATCACCCCGGCCTTCCACGACGACGCCGCCAAGGCCGAGCAGGACGCTTCGACCCAGGCGCTCATCGAGTTCTATCGCGCGCATCGCAAGTAGTCGCTGCTGTTAACGTATCGCGCCTTATAGTCAGGGGCCCGTATCCTATCGGATGCGGGCCCCTTTGCTTTTGCCGTGGTCCCGGGGCGCACGGCCTTTGTGGAACATCGCCGGGGCGTCGCGCGCTGCGAGAACCCTGCGCCTAGATCTCGGCCTCCGCATGGCCTCGCTGCGCCTCGGGCAGCTCCCCGTAGAGCGGATGGTCTTCGAGCCTAAAGCGCTCGACCTGTTCGGGAGTGCGACCGCGTACAAAGAGCCACGAGCGATCGATCGGCGTCGCCATGAGCGTGCTGGGCAGCGCGTCGGCGCGGTCGGAAAACACCCGGGCACTCTCGGGATCCTGGAACGCCAGCACCAGATGCGTGTCGCAGTTGCCCATGATGGAGCGTGCGCGTGCCTCGCCATAGAGCGCATCGAGCTGGTTGGTCGACTGCAGCAGCAGCGTTGCCCAGATGTTGCGGCTTCGGATAATCGAGAGCACGTTGTCGATCTGGGGGATCTGCAGATTTGCGAAGTCATCGAGCATAAAGCGCACGGGCACGGGCAGGCTGCCGTCGGGCTGCCTATCGGCCTCACGAATGAGGCCCATAAACGCCTGCGAAATAAAGAGGCCGGTCAGCGGATCGAGATTGCGGTCAATATCGCTCACGGTTACAAACAGGGCGCAGGGGGTGTGTCCCATGGAAGCGAAGTCCACCTGATGGCACTCACGATAGAGCTGTGCCGCACCGTCGAATCCCAGACACATGACCTTTTCGGCAAGGATGCCGACGATGCTCGCGTGCATGCGCTCGGCATTTTGCGTAATGGCGTAGCGCCGCCATAGCGAGAGGGCATAGCTTTGGGGGTCGGTCGTGATCAGGTCGTCAAACAATCGACCCGTGGCACCGTCCTGCAGGTGCTCGATCAGCTTGATGACCGAGCTGATCGTCTGCTCGTCGGCGGGTAGCTGTTCGGTGACGTAGGCGATAAGACACGACAGCAGGTTTGCCGCCGCATGATCCCAAAAAGGCTGGTTGTTGTCCTCGATGGGGCAGATGGCCTTTGCCACCGAGAGGATGTCCTGCTGGTTGGGCCTGCCGTCCGCCTTGCGGCGAATGTGCCTCAGGGGGTTGTAACCGCAGCGCTCGATGCCGGGCGCAAGGGCCGGGACGGTGTTGAGGTCGGCGAAGTTGAGACATTGCACGCGGTAACCGTGGGCTGCCAGCACGGGTCCCACTTCGCGACAGAGCGTGCCTTTGGTGTCGAGCACGATGTAGCTTGCGTTCATTTGCAGCAGGTTGGGCTTGAGGACGTTTCGGGTCTTGCCGGCTCCCGAGGGGCCGATCACAAGTGCGTTGTTGTTGAGTCCCGTTTGGCGGGTGTCGCAGGAAAGCGTTCGATCCTTGGCGAGGATGGTGGACGATGCGGACTCAGATGCGGCGAGGCGGCTGGTGAGGTTAGACATGGGCGACCTCCTTGGTGGTCGAGAGGATTTCGTGGGCAAAGCCGAGCTCGACGGCGCGCTCGGCCGAAAGGTAGGTGTCTTTTGCAGTGAGGGACTGGATGCGCTTGGGCGTGAGGCCGCTGCGGTCCGAGAGGATTTGCGTGAGGGTCTTGCGGGTCTGCATGAGACGCCGGCTGGTTTCCTGCAGCGCAAGTGCCGAGCCGCCTGCCCCCTGGGGAATCAGCGGGTCGTGAATCATGAGCTCTGCATGGGGCGCCATACGGCGATCGTCGCCGCCCATAAAGATCACGGCGCCCATGGACGCGGCGAATTCCAGGCAGACGGTGCGGATGGGGCACGATGCGAGGCGCATGGCGTCATAGATCGCAAGACCCGATCGCACGCTTCCGCCGGCGCTGGCGACAAATATGGTGATGGGGCGGCTGGGGTCGGTGGCATCGAGCAGGCGGATCTGCTGGCATAGGTCGTGGGCCATCGGGGTTTCGATGTTTCCCATGACGGAGAGCTCGCGACGGGCGAGCATCTCATCGTAAATGCTGGTGAGCGTGATACCTCGGGCGGATTCACGCATGGTGAGGGGGCTGATGATGGGGAATGATTGGTGTCCATGAGGACTCCTTTCTGTTGGTTGTGTTGTGGAGGAATAGGATTGTTGCCCGCGGAGGGGCTGGCGGGCTACAGGGTTCGTCCGAGCCTGAGATCGAGCTCGGTTGTGGGGCATGCTGCCCGTTCGTGCGGCTCGCAAGCACCAAGGGCTCCAAAGCGATGGAGCGTTGCGGCGGGCGTGGTGTAGGCGAGCCGCAGCTGATGCTCGACAGGGGCACATCCGTCATTTTTGTAATGAGCCGCGTAGTACTGCGCGATGCTGGCGTTCATCTCGCTGCCATTGCGATGGCGCTCAAACTGGCGTCTGCAGGTCTCGATGATCTTTGCTACCGACTTGGGTGCCGTCGCGGGAACAAGGGCGAGATAGCCCTCAAATAGCTCGTTGATGCTCAGGAGGCACAGCAGGTCGATCAGCGTCCTTATGGCTGCTCCCTCGGCAGAAAAGTGCGCGGTCATGCGGTTATATCGGTTGCGGTCGACGATGGCCGCATGGGGTCTTGGAGTTTTCTGCCCCGTGGTCCCGGGCTTTTGCCGCGCCTGTGTATTGAGCTCGACGTTGCAGCGCTTGAGGCCGTCCAACGGAAGGAACAGTGCGGTGCGCAGGGTGTTCCGCTTGCTTTCGAGTTCATGACGCTCGTTGGGTTCCCATTCGAGCTTGAGTTTCGTGTCGAGCGCCGTAAGCATATGGGCTAGGCAGCCTACGGTAAGAACGTACGAATCGTTGTCGCGTTTTGGGGCATAGGGGTCTGTCAGCTTGCGAATGTCGGGTTCGCCCATGATCTTTGTGCAGCGCTTCAGCAGTTGAGGGTGGTCGGCCAAGATCGTCGCGAGCGGTAGCGACGCGTAGTTCTTGATGGTCGCGGCGGCAAAGACGGCGTCATATTCGTTTGCATATGCTCGCTCAATGCGGGCATCCAGAATGCTTTTCTTATCGCCGTCTTCAGCGTGGTGGTTTGTCATAGCTTCTCCAATCGGTTGATGTTCGTGCTGTTTGTTGATGTGTTGGTTGTCGTGAGTGATGTGCTTGTCGTGGGTGATGTGCTGACGTTGGGGTGCTATGCGGTTTTTAATGAGCCCGTGAGGCAGTTGCTGCAGGGGCGGGATGGAACGGCCCATGCAAGGCGGAAGGCATCGTGCTCAAAATCGAGACAGCAATGCCCTGGGTGCCTCACATGCGGCAGTTACCTCATTAAGTTGTCATTGCGTTTGGGGTTGTACTTTGCCGATCTTCCTTCTCTTACACGCTAAAACTCAAACTTCATATGCTCGATCTACTTAAAACCGCAACGGCGGTCTTTTATCAACTTATATGTCGGAACGCGTCTTTGCAAGTACTTTTTTGTCTTTGTTTCAAATGGGGTGGTTTTGCAACCGTCATACGCGCGCTGTGCGAACGTGCCCCGGCTCGGATAAGATAGTGCGATCGAGTTCTACCGCGCTCACCGCAAGTGGTCTTTGCTGCTGAGATAGGTCATGGCCGAAAGGGGCCCGTATCCGTTGGGATACGGGCCCCTTTTCTGTTGTCGGCCAGATACGATGGGTCGCGTGACGTCGTCAGAGGTCGAATTCGACCGCTAACGACGTTGTGCAGCTCATCATTTCTGGTCGCAAACAGTAAAGGGGCATGAGGGTGTATTGAGGAGGGGGATGTCTTGCTGTCGGCATCCGCGTGCGGTGCCATTCGCTGTCTGTAAATATACGTTTAAAGCTAATTTCATACCACTTGTCGGAATGCGGACGCTGTCCTTGCATGCCGGGCGTACATTGAACGTGGTTTTTCGCGTGAAACCACGAATCGGTTGTCAGTCCTGAACAAGGAGGCCCAGCATGACGCTTGCCAAACCCATCAACAAATACATCGACTATATCGATGCCCCCGAGGACACGTTTGAGCAATATGTCGAGAAGGCGTTAAAGTACAACTTTCGCTGCGTATTTGCGAACCTGCAGGAGTACGAGACGGGCCGCGCCATGCTCGAGGACTCTGACATCATCCTTGCCGGCGCTATCGACTTTCCCCAGGGCACTATGGCGCTCGAGGAGAAGCTTGCGAGGTTTGAGGAATACGCTGCGTGTGGCTTTACCGAGATTGACTACGTTTTGAATCAGAGGTCGATCGAGAACCGCGATTTTGATGCCATCGAGCGCGAGATGACTACCATTGCTGATTTTTGTCGCGCGCATGGCATCACTGACAAGGTAATCGTCGAGATGTGCAAGCTGGACGGCGACGACGCCGCCAAGCGCCGTGTATGCGAGATCGCGCTGGAGGCCAAGCCGGGATTCCTTAAGACATCGACCGGCAGAAGCTTTGGCGGTGCTAAGCTCGAGGACGTGCGGCTGATGCACGAGGTGCTCGGCGATGCCGTGGCAATCAAGGCGGCGGGCGGTATCCATAATTACGAAGAGGCCTGCGCATTCATCGAGGCCGGCGCCAGCGCGTTAGGTGCATCGGCGGG
>USGN01000075.1 GCA_900554255.1 uncultured Collinsella sp.
CGGCAAAGGGGCCGGCCTCGGGTTGTGATGAGGCCGGCCCCCTTTGGGGTGCTATGTGCGTATGGCGGCGCGCGGTTTATTGCGATGCCGCAACTGGGGCGTTTCCGCAGGTAAAACCTGACAAAATAAACCTGTCCCTAAATGGTAGGTTTTAGTGCTTGCCGTTGGCGGAGGCGGCGCCGTTGACGTGGTCGCGGGCATAGACCACGCCGTGCACGATCGCCAAGCCGGCGGCGTCGGCCGCGCGGACGCAGGTGTCCTGGAAATCCTCGGCCTCGCGGGCACGCAGCTGCTTAAGCACGTAGTCGGCGACGGCCATCTTGCCGGGAGGGTTGCCGATGCCGGTGCGGATGCGGCTGAAGTCGCGGCTGCCCATCTTGTCGATGATGGAGCGCAGGCCGTTATGGCCAGCATGGCCGCCGCCCACCTTAACACGCACGTCGCCGGCGGGAATATCGAGCTCGTCGTGGATTACGAGTAGCTCCTCGGCCTTGATTTTGTATTCGCGGCAAAGCTTGGAGATGGGGCCACCCGAGGTATTCATGTACGACTGCGGCTTGACCAGCACGATCTGGCGCTTGCCGCCCTCTTCCTCGGCATCGTTGATATTGATGAGCGCGACCTCGGCGCCTGCTTGGTTTTTCCAGTACGTGACGCCGGCCTGACGGGCCAGCTCGTCGATCGCCTTAAAACCGGCGTTGTGGCGGGTCTCGGCATACTCATCGCCAGGGTTGCCAAGTCCGGCAACCATGCGAATCTTAAGCGGCTGTGCAGCTGCCATATGCTTCCTTTCGTTACACAAAAGTTTAATCAACGACAAAGGCTACCACGCCCGCCGAAGGCGAGGAAAGGTTGCAGCAAAGTCATTTCAGAAAACAGCTGCCCCGAGACAGCAGGAAGCCCCGGACACGCCGGGAGGGGTTATCAAAGCGAACATCCCGCAGCCGCAAAGCGGCGAGGACGTTCGCGTGATAACCCCGCAGGCGTGTCCGGGGCTTCCGGAGGGATGCGAGGGTCGAGCGACTACAGCGCGAAGTCGCCGCCGACGAGCGTGGAGACGGGCTCCTCGTGGTAAACGGCGGAGATGGCCTGAGCGAACTCCTCGGCGACCGAGATGGTCTTGATCTTGCCACCGACCTCGACGGGAATGGCGTCGGTGACGAGGCACTCGACGATCGGGGCGTCGTTCAGACGCTCGATGGCCGGACCGGAGAAGATGCCGTGGGTGGCACAGACGTAGATGTCGCCAGCGCCCATAGCCTTGAGCTCCTTGACGTTGGCGCACAGGGTGCCAGCGGTGTCGATCATGTCGTCGTTGATGATGCAGGTCTTGCCCTTGATGTCACCGATGATGCCCATGACCTCGGCGGCGTTGTGGCGCGGACGGCCCTTGTGGGCGATGGCCAGGTCGCAGCCGAGCATGTCGGACAGCTTCTTGGCGGCCTTGGCGCGACCCACGTCGGGGGAGACGACAACCAGGTTGTCGGTGTCGAAGTGCATGTCGTTGTAGTACTGGCCAAACAGCGGCAGCGCGGACAGGTGGTTAACCGGGATATCAAAGAAGCCCTGGATCTGGCCCTGGTGCAGGTCGAGGGTGATGATGCGATTGACGCCGGCGCGCTCGAGCAGGTTGGCGACGAGGCGGGCGGTGATGGGCTCGCGCGGGCCGGCCTTGCGGTCCTGGCGGGCATAGCCGTAGTGGGTGATAACGGCGGTGATGGAGCGGGCGGATGCGCGCTTGGCAGCGTCGGTGGCGATGAGCAGCTCCATGAGCATGTCGTTGACGTTGCCGCCGGCCACGGACTGAATCAGGAAGACGTCGGCGCCGCGGACGGTCTCGTCGTAGCGGGCGTAAATCTCACCATTGGCGAACTGCTTTAGCGTAAGGCCCGAAAGCTCGACCCCAAGGTACTCAGCAATCTTCTGAGCGAGGGGACGGTTGGAGGAACCGGAATACACGCGGATGGACTTGCGCATATTCTCCGACTTCTCGGGATCATTAATCGGCATTACCCTTCTCCTTTATATATCGAATGCCATATAGATGCCTTTTTGCATTGTAACCGCGCGACGGGGTTTATCGAGTCTTGATAACGTCTTTACCGTCAACGGACACGAACCGACCACTCATCCGGTTGCGCAGGTCACGATAGAAAAAGGAGCCGTCCCCATGGAACAGCTCCTTTTGTGTTTGGCGAAACGTTATGCCTCGTCGTCCTCGTGCAGACGGCGGCGATAATCGGCGGCCCAGCCCTCAATATTTACCTGACGGGCGCGGCCCAGACCGAGTGCGTCGGCCGGGACCGGCTCGGTGATGACGGAGCCGGCGGCCACGAGCGCGCCGTCGCCGATCTGGGCGGGCGCGACCATCATGGTGTCGGAACCGATGAAGGCGTCCTTGCCGATGACGGTCTTGTGCTTGTGCACGCCGTCGTAGTTGCAGGTGATGGAGCCCGCGCCCACGTTGACGCCAGAGCCCATGGTGGTGTCGCCGATGTAGGACAGGTGCGGCACCTTGGAGCCCTCGCCGATCGTGGACTTCTTGATCTCCACGTGCGTGCCGGCCTTGGAGCCGTCGAGCATGTGGGTGCCCGGGCGCAGGTAGGCGCGCGGGCCGCAGTCGACGCCGTTCTCGATGACGGCCTCGATGGCGATAGTCTCATCGATGGTGCAGCCGCTGCCGACGGTGGTGTCGGTGAGGCGGCTGTTGGGGCCGAGCTGGCACTCCTCGCCCACGGTGACGTGGCCGATCAGGTGCGTCTGCGGCCACACGACGGTGTCGCGGCCGATAACGGCATCGGGGCCGATCCAGGCCTGCGTGGGGTCGATGAACGTGACGCCCTCGGTCATCCAGTGCTCGTTGATGCGGTCGCGCGCGATGGCGGTGAGCTGCGCGAGCTGGATGCGGCTGTTGACGCCCAGGCCGTCGCGGTAGTCATCGCAGTGGAAGATGGAGACTGCCTGGCCGTGGCCCTTGAGGATCTCGAGCATGTCGGGCAGATAGTACTCGGACTGCGCGTTGTCGTTGCCGATCTCGTTAATGTGGGCGGCGAGCTGCGCGCCGTCGAAGGCGTAGCAGCCGGCGTTGCACTCGAGCAGCGTGGCGGCCTGTTCGGGCGTGCAGTCCTTCTGCTCGATGATGCGCTCGATCTGGCCGTCGGCGCCCAGCTTGATGCGGCCGTAGCCGAAGGGGTCGGGCGGGGTCATGGTCATGACGGTGCAGGCGAGCTCGCCGGTAGCGACGGTCTGCGCGAACTTGGCGACGGTGTCGGCGGTGATGAGCGGCAGGTCGCCGTTGAGCACCACGACGGGGCCTTGCGTGATGCCGCAGGCCTCGAGCGCGACCTTCACGGCGTGGCCGGTGCCCAGGCGCTCGGTCTGCTCGACGCACTCGACCTTGGTGGCGCTGTTGGCGTAGGCGCCATCGATAAGGGCGCGCATCTCGTCGGCGTGGCTGCCGATGACGACCACGACGCGGCTGCAGCCGGCCTTGATGGTGGCGTCGACGATCCACTGGACCATGGGCTTGCCCAGGATCTTGTGCGAAACCTTGCAGTGGTTCGACTTCATGCGGGTGCCCTCGCCGGCAGCGAGGATAATTGCGGTTGCGTCCATGTGATCTCCTGTTACGTTATAGAGACGTGTGTTTGGAAACGATACACGGCGCAATATGATACCGCAGGCATATGTTGAGCGCGTAGCGATTGGTTTGCGGTGGTTGAGGCTTGCGCCGCCGTCGTGGCGTTTGCGCTGCTTGCGTGCGACGTTGGCGGTGCTGCGGAGCTGTCTTTTGAGCGAGGGGACGGGGGTGCCCGTGGACAACATACAAGAGGAGTTTGGCGGCGAGCCCGTCGCGGCGTTCTCGATGTCGCATCCGGCTGTGCCGGCACTCTATATAGTGCTGACGCTGGGGCTCACCATGTTCTCGATGCAGCCGGTGCTGATTGCGCTGTCGCTTGCGGGCGGGCTGGCGTATGGATTTGTGACGCGTGGGGCTGCCCGCACGCTGGGCGCACTTCGCTGGCAGCTGCCGGTGATTTTGATTATCGCGCTGGTCAATCCACTGTTTAGCGCTTCGGGTTCGACGGAGCTGTTCCGTATTGGCATGCGCGCGGTGTATCTGGAGAGCATGGTATATGGCCTGTGCATGGGCGGGCTGTTTGTGGCGAGCGTGCTGTGGTTTGAGGCCGCGGCGTCGATGCTCGAATACGACAAGGTGCTCGCGCTGCTGGGTAATGCCGCGCCGGTGATTGCGCTCATGATCTCGATGTGCATGAGGCTTATCCCGCAGTTTTTGCGCCGCGGCCGCACGGTGCTGGCGGTGCAGGACGCGATTGATGTACCGGGGCGTGCGCCGGCCGACCCCGTGCGCTCGCGCCTGCGGGCGTCCAGCGTGTTGATGGGCTGGGGCATGGAAGATTCGCTGGAGCGCGCGGACGCGATGCGCTCGCGCGGGTGGGGTGCCGCGACGCGTCGTACGACATATGCGCGGTATCGACTGGGGCGCGGCGACGCTGCCGCGCTGGTTGGACTTGCGGTGTTTGGCGCCGCCGCGGTGGCGGTGGCGTGGGCCGCGACGACGCAGTATTCGTTTTACCCGCAGCTCTCGGTGCCGGCGCCGTGGCCAGGCTATGTCGTGTACGCCGCCTGGATGGTGTTGCCTTGCGCGTTGCACGCGATTGATGAGAAGAGGTTTGGCTGATGGCTCGGTTTGATAGGAGCTCGGCGGCGGGTGTGGCATATGGCTCGGCCGCGCCGGCGATTGAGGTGCGAGGCCTTAGTTTTGCCTATCCCGGGGTCAAGGCACCGGTGCTCGAGGGGCTTGATTGGCGTGTTTCCCAAGGTGCGTTTGCACTGCTTGTTGGCGGTACCGGTTCGGGCAAGTCGACGCTGCTGTCGCTGCTCAAGCCCGAGATCGCTCCAGCGGGCGAGCGCACTGGCGAACTGCGCGTGCTGGGCGAGAACGTTGCCGACATGGACGTGCGGGCATCGGCAGAGCGCGTGGGTTATGTGTTTCAGGATCCCGAGAACCAGATTGTGTGCGAGACCGTGTGGCACGAGATGGCGTTTGGCCTAGAGAATCTGGGTGTGTCGCGCGACGAGATGCGCCGCCGTGTTGCCGAGACCAGCTATTTCTTTGGTCTGGAGGACTGGCTTCATCGTGATACCGATACGCTTTCGGGTGGCCGCAAGCAGCTGCTGTCGCTTGCCGCCGTCCTGGCGCTGCGCCCGCGCGTGCTGCTGCTCGACGAGCCCACGTCTCAGCTCGATCTCGTTGCTGAGAAGAATTTTCTGCACGCGCTGTTTCGTGTGAATCGCGAGCTGGGCTGCACGGTTGTTGTGGCGACGCATCAGCCGCGCCCAATGCTCGAATACGCGACGTGTGCGTACCGGATTGAGGACGGTCGCGTGCGCGAGGTGGCGGATATGGCTTCTTTGGGACGCCGAGAATCGCTGTTTTCCGATGACATGTTGGGGTGGGGTGCCATCCGATGTGCAAATAAAGGAGTATTCAGCAGGCGTGAGGACAAATTGGGCTCTCCAGAGCCGCCCGGGGACGTATCGAGCGCGAAAAAAAGTTCAGAATTGGACAAATCGTCAGAATTTGTGGCGCAAACGTCGCTCGAAAACGGCTCGGAAGCCTTCTCGCGCACGGATGGAAGCAGAATACTCCAAAAAATGCACGGCGGGTCGGCTACCACCCTGTCGGAAGGCTGGTTTCGCTACGATCGCGCGGGCGGTTGGGTGCTGCGCGGGCTCGATGTGGCGTTTTCAGCCGGCGCGGTTCATGCGGTCGTGGGCGGAAACGGCTGTGGCAAGTCGACGATGCTCTCGGTGCTGGCCAAGACGGCTAAGCTGCAGTGTGGCCGCATGGTGCGTGGGACGGCTTCGGCGGCGCTGCTGCCACAGAATCCCAAGGCATTGCTGGTCGCCGAAACGGTGCGCGACGAGCTGATGGAATGGGCTTCGACCTGCGGATACGACGAGGCCGCAGTACAGGAGCAGACAGCGCGCCTGGGCCTGGCGGGCTTGGAGGCGCGTCACCCGCACGATCTTTCGGGCGGTCAGCGCCAGCTGCTTGCGTTGGCAAAGCTGCTGTTGATTGGTCCGGAGTTGCTGCTGCTTGATGAGCCCACCAAGGGCCTTGATCTGACAAGTCGCTGTATTATCGCCCGAGCCCTGCGCGAGCATGCGCAGGCCGGCGGCACCGTCGTCATTGCCACGCACGACTTAGACTTTGCCGAGCAGGTGTCCGATGACGTCGCCATGATGTTCGACGGCGA
>USGN01000076.1 GCA_900554255.1 uncultured Collinsella sp.
AGCATAAAGGCGACGGCGAAGAACAGCGGCGGCATAATGCGCAGCGCAAAGCTCGCGTCCTCGCTCTGGGACTCGGGGCGCGCAAAGAGCTTGGCCAGGTCGCGGTAGTCCTGCATGATGCTGGGGCCGCGACGGTTGTGCATCTTGGCGCGGATCACGCGGCCGAGACCGGAGAAGAACGGCGCGACGGCCATGACGACCACGCCCTGCAGAACGGCAAGTACGATGTTGTTCATGCTCTCCCCTCCTTAACCCATTTGCACGGCGAGCACGAGGAACACCACGAGTGCCGCGACGATATAGCAGATATAGATGCTGTAGTTGCCGCCCTCGAGCTTAGTCGCGAGGTCGGCGAGCTTCTCGACACCCTTATGCGGGGCATCGACGAGAACCTTGTCGGGTACGGGCTCCACAGCCTCGGCCACACCGGTGAGCTTCTGGAAGAAGTGCGCGATGGACCAGCAGACGGCCGTGCAGCGGTCGCGCAGCGTGTAGAGCGGCTGCATAAACCAGGACACCTCGGAGGCAAAGGTCGTGGCCACGACGGGCATATGCTCGTTGGGAGCATAGCCGCATGCCCACGGCTGGGACTTCTGCACCTTACCGACGGTCTTGAGCTTGCGGTAGCCGCAAGCAAGGCCGACAAGCACCACAAGCGCGATAGCGATCGCGGGCGTGGAGGTGGCGGCGCCGGAGTACTGGTTCATGAGCTCCATGCCCTCGGCGGCAAACACGCCACCGTACGGATGCAGCACGGACGCGGCGACATCGACCAGCACGGGCGCGATCACGGGAGCGCCAATGCCCAGCACGACGCAGATGGCCGCAAGCAGCCCCTGCGCAAACACCATGGGGGCGGGAACCTCCTTGGCATTGGCCGCGGCCTCGGAGCGGGGCGCGGAGGCAAAGGAGACGCCATAGGCCTTGACGAAGCACGTGACAGCCAGCGCGCCGGTAATGGCAAGCGCGACGGCAGCGAACACGGCCACGATCATGACGGCCTTGTCGCCCTGCATGGCGGCATTAAACAGCGACTGATAGGTAAACCACTCGGACACAAAGCCGTTGAAGGGCGGGATGGCCGAGATGGCAAGCGCGCCAATGAGGAAGCAGATGGCCGTTGCCGGCATACGACGGAACAGGCCGCCCATCTTCTCCATATTGCGCGTACCCGTGGAGTACAGCAGCGCACCGGCGCCCAAGAACAGCTCGCCCTTAAACATCGCGTGGTTAAACGTGTGGTAGAGGGCGGCCATCAGGGCCAGGACGGCGATGCCGACAGAGTTGAGCGCCATGGCGGCCATGGAAGCGCCGACGCCGAGCAGAATGATGCCGATGTTCTCGACGGAGTGATAGGCCAGCAGGCGCTTGATGTCATGCTCCTGCAGGGCGAAGGCCACGCCGAGGACCGACGAGATCGCACCGAAGACCATGACCATAAGGCCCCACCAGACCTGAACGCCCGAGGCGGAGAGCAGGTCGAGACCAACCTTGAGGATACCGAAGATACCGATCTTGATCATGCCGCCGGACATGAGGGCCGACACGTTGGACGGCGCCTCGGGATGTGCCTTGGGCAGCCAGCCGTGCAGCGGAATGATACCGGCCTTGGCGCCAAAGCCAAAGAAGGCGAGCACGAAGCACACGGATGCGACCGCGGGGCTAAACTGCGTGGCGCGGAAATCCGCAAAGGCAAACGAGCCACCGGCGAAGTTGGTCATGGTGAGGAAGCTCGCCATGATGAGCACAAAGCCCACGTGCGCGATCACAAAGTAGAGCCAACCGCCATGGATGGAGTTCTCGTTCTCCTCGATCACGACCAGGAAGTACGAGGTCAGCGACATGAGCTCAAAGGCGACCAGGAACCAAAACACGTTGTCGGCGGTGATGACGAGCATCATGGACGCCACGAAGGTGTTAAAGAAGAAGCCGGCGCGGCCCTTTTTGCCCGGGTACTCATCAAAGTAGTTGAGACCGTAGATCGAGCCGGCAAACGCGAGCACCGAGATGAGCGCCACGAACAGGCCGGACAGCTGGTTGAGCAGCAGCTGGAAATGGGCAAACGGGAAGAACACGATGGTGTCGACCGACGCGATATTGCCCAGCACGGCCTGGATACCGGCCACAAACGAAAGTACCGCGGCGACGGCGCCGATAAGGCAGCCGGCGGTCTTGGCGGCGTTATCGGCCTTGATCAGCAGAACCGAGGCGAGCGCACCGATGCACGAGACGGCAAGCGATGCGATAAACAGCGTCATGCTATCCATTGTTTACGCTCCCTTCTGCTTTCTCGGACAGGCCCTGGGCCACAGCGGTAACGTCGACGACTGGACCGTTTTCGATCGAGCGCAAGCGCTTGGCCTCGTCGAGCTCGCGATCGGCCGCGCCGCCCATGACGGTCAGCGCCTTGGTGGGGCACGCCGCCACACAATGCGGGCCGTCCGGATCGAAGGCGCACAGGTCGCACTTGACAGCGCAGGTGTACTGACCAGGAGCCCACGTAAGCAGGCTGCTCAGGGACTTAGGATACGAAGGCGTCGGGTCGCACATGCCTGCGACACCGGCGATAGACGTGCCATCGGGATGGATGGCTCCGAAGGGGCACGCGATGGCGCACAGCCTGCACCCGATGCACTCCTGCTCCTTGACGTGGATGCGGTCGCCATCGTGCTCGATGGCATTCACCGGGCAAACCTCGGCGCAGGGGGCACCCTCGCAATGGTGGCAGGCAAGGGCGGCCGAAATACCGCCGGTCTTCACGAGCGCCAGGCGCGGCGTATCCTGAAGACCCTGCATCCGGTGGGCGTCGGCACAGGCGGACTGGCATGTTCCGCAGCCGATGCACCTCTCCGGGTTGATGTCGATGAAGCGGTTCATCCCCACTTCCTTTCAAAATAACGGGCCGGGCTCCCGAACGTACGGGACGCCCGGCCCAAAAAGCCAACGAGAACGGGACTACACGATTTGATTCACGTGCGTCTCGTCGTCGAACTTGGCGGCGCCGGGCTCAACGTCCTGGGGAGCGGCGGCGTCCACCAGAGCCTGCTTGAGCTCGGTGTACTGACGCTCGACCTCGCCCTCTGCCCAGACCTGGTCGGCAATGGCGTCGACCTGGCAGGCGGAGAACTTGTCCTCGGGCGTATGCGAGACCGGGTCGACCTTGTGAATGGTCAGCTCGTTGCACTTGCCGATCCACCACTGGTAGGTCATATAGACCGTGCCCTTGTTGATACGGTCGCTCACGTCGGCGCGGCTGTAAACCTGGCCGCGACGGCTGTGAATCGAGACGATGTCGCCATTCTTGATGCCGCGCGCCTCGGCGTCCGCGGGATTCATGCGGACAAAGCCGGGCTCGTCGGCAAGCAGTGCCAGCGTCTTGCAGTTGCCGGTCATCGAACGGCAGCTGTAGTGGCCGACCTCGCGGACGGTGCACAGGATGAGCGGGTACTCATCGTCGGGAAGCTCGGAGGGCGCCTCCCAGTCGTGCGCCATCAGGTTGGCGCGGCCGTCCTTGGTGGTGAACTTGCCACCAGCGAACATGTCGGCCGAGCCGTGGTCGTTCACATCGGTGCTCTTGACCGGCCACTGGGCGTAACCGCCCTCGGGAGCCATCTTCTCGTAGGTCGCGCCCACAAAGTTGGGGCACAGGCTAATGCACTCGTTCCAGATCTGCTCGGTGTTGTCGTAGTGCATGGGGTAGCCCATGCGCGTAGACAGGTCCGCGAAGATCTCCCAGTCGTGACGGCACTCGCCCTTGGGCGGAACGGCCGCGTCAAAGTGCTGGAAGCTACGGTCGGATGCGGTAAAGACACCCTCGTGCTCGCCCCAAGAGGTGGCAGGCAGGATGACGTCGGCGAGCATGGTCGTCTGCGTCATAAAGATGTCCTGGCAAATGAACAGATCCAGCTCGGAGAGCGTCTTGCGCATACCGGCCGAATCGGGCTCGGTCTGCACCGGGTCCTCGCCGTAGTTGTAGAAGCAGTGCACCTTGCCCTCGTCGACCAGGTGGCCCAGGTCGGTGAGCTTGTAGCCCTCCTCGAGCGGGAGCTTTTCCTCGGGCACGCCCCAAGCCTTGGCAAACTTGGCGCGAGCGGCGGGGTCGGTGACTTTCTGGTAGCCAGGGTACAGGTTGGGCAGCATGCCCATATCGCAGGAGCCCTGGACGTTGTTCTGACCGCGCACGGGCGCGAGGCCGGAATTGGGTTTGCCGATCTGGCCGGCGACGCAGGCGATGGAGGCGATGGTGTGCACCGTCTTCAGGTTCTGCTTCTGCTGGCATACGCCCATGCCCCAGCCAATGATGGCAGAGGGCTTCGCCGTGGCGTACATCTCGGCAGCTTGGTGGATCAACGCGGGCTCGACACCCGTGATGTCCTGTACGGATTCGGGAGTGTAGTTCTTGATGGTCTCCCACCACTCGTCAAAGCCGTTCGTATGCTCGGCGACGAATTCCTTGTCGTAGAGGCCATCGTTGACCAAGCAGTTTGCAAAGGCGTTGAGGAACGCGACGTTGCAACCGTTCTTGATCGGAAGGTAGAGATCGGCGATACGCGCGGTTTCGATATGGCGCGGGTCGGCGACGATGATCTTGCAACCCTTTTCTTTGGCTCGCACGATACGCCTTGCGACGATGGGGTGCGAATCGGCAGGGTTATAGCCGAAGAGGAAAATGCAGCCCGCATCCTCCATACCGGGGATGGAGCATGACATGCAACCTGAACCAACCGTGTCCATCAGACCGAGGACAGTAGGGCCGTGTCAAGTACGGGCGCAGTTGTCTACGCTGTGGGTGCCGATGCACGCACGCGTAAACTTCTGCATGACGTAGTTCGCCTCATTGCCGCCGCCTCGCGAAGAGCCGGTGGTCATGACAGCGTTAGGACCATATTCGTCAATTATGGCCTGCATCTTAGATGCGGTGAAATCCAGTGCCTCGTCCCAGCTTACGCGCTCAAGATCCGCGCCCTTGGTGCGGCGGATCATCGGGTGCAGTACGCGAGGAGTCAAGATCTTGGTGTCGTTGATGAAGTCGTAGCCGCTCATGCCCTTAAGGCACAGCTCGCCCTGATTGGTGATGCCGTTGAGCGGTTCGGTACCCACGACCTGGCCGTTTTGGACCAAGAGGTTAAACTGGCAACCGGCGCCGCAGTACGGGCAGATCACTTTATGCTTCTCCATGACACCCTCCTTCCTTTCTCTGCTACCGATTAATCGGTACGTATTTGACAATCGTTGGGCCTGTATGGCCGCCCGCCTACGCCTCGTTTTCGATGGTGGCGCGGGCACGCTCGGCGGTCAGTTCCGCCAGGCGCTCCTCGTCTACCAGGGTGAGGCCCTTAGTCGGGCACGCCTCGGCACACGCCGGACCGCCGGGACGGTCCACGCACAGGTCGCACTTGAGCACGAAGCTCTTGGTCTGCGAACCCACGCGCACGTCGCCCATCAAGACGGGGACCTGCGTGGTCGCCACGCTCACGGCGCCAAAGGGGCAGGCCATGACGCAGCTCTTGCAGCCGATGCAGTTGTCCTCGTTGACGCCGATGCGATGGTTCTTTGGATCAAAGAACAAGGCACCCGTGGGGCAGGCCTTGGCGCACGGGGCATCCTCGCAGTGATGGCAAGCCACCGGTGCGGAGATCTCGTACGTACGCGTCACGCGCAGGCGCGGCGCGGCGATGTTGCCGGGGATGTCGTGTGCCTCGATACACGCTGCCATGCAGGTTTGGCACCCAATGCAGCGCGAGGAATCGGCTACGACTCGTTTATTGCCCATGTTGTTCACTCCCTCCTGAATCCCATGCCGGAGAGACCCTGTCGACGTTGCCCCAAGCCGCCCGTGGCCTGGCATCGGCGTATCGAATGCATGCGGCGAAACAGGCACTCGGTAGAATTTCTCCAACGGTATACAGGTTGAATATACGCAGTTGCAGGCGGCAAACTTGAGCATAGACCCTGCAATACGAGTGTATTGCAGGGGTTTTGGCAGGTTGGAATTATTCTCGGATAGCTATAAAGGTGAGTGTATTACACGCGTACGTTCGAGAGAGATTTCACGCCCGCTTCTAAAGGATGTAGTACGTTTGTAATATTGTTCACACTCAATTACTCGAG
>USGN01000077.1 GCA_900554255.1 uncultured Collinsella sp.
TTGTGCGAGCCCGTGTAGATGTCGACCTGTCGGGCGTTCGCGATGAGCTTGGCGGCGTGGTCAAGCTGCGTGGGGTCGAGCAGCTCCTGCGTTTCGGCCAGCGTGGTCTGGTAGAGCCCCTCCATGCGCTCCATAACCTGCGCGGGGCTGGACGTAGCATCAAAGGGAAAGTTGATGTCCACGTTGCGCCGATTGCCCGCCTCGGTTGCCAAGCGAATAAGCTCGACCTTGAGGTCCTTGAAACCCTCGAGGTCGAGCTTTTTGCAAAAACGGTGCACGCTCGCGACCGAAACGTTGGCGCGCGCGGCAAATTCCTTAATCGAAAGCCCGCGGATGTCCTCGCCGATGGCAAGGGCTGCAATGCCGAGCTGTTGCTCGGTGGGGGTGAGGCCCTGCGCCTCGGTGATCTTGCGTTTGATATCCATGCGAACTCCCACACTCGCCAAACCTGCCAAAAAGGGACAGGTTTATTTTGGCAGGTTTTGCCCGCAAAGGGTAACGGGGCCGAGGATGCCGCTGGGGGCGACGGGCTCGGTGAGAGCGAAGATGTCGGGGATCGCATGGTCGAGCGTGTTGATGATGTCGATCGTGAGCTCATGCGCACCGGCGGAAAGTGCGCCGGCGGCAAAACGGTAGGGCGGGCAGATGCGTGTGCCGAGCGAGCGCCCATCGAGCGTGAGCGTCGCGGTTTCGTAAACGTCTCCCAGGTCGATCGTGGCGTCAGCGCAATCGTTGGCCAGCTCAAACGACGCATGATATCGGTAGGTGCCGCAGGTGCCGGTGAACAGGTCGGCCGTAAGGTCGCCCAGGTGTTTGAGCTCTTGTGCTTCACCAAAGGCGCCATTGCTGCCGACAGGGGAGAGGGCAACGGTCCATGGGCCTTCGATGCGCAGACCGAGCGATGTATCAGCGTCGATTGCGCCGTCTCCGGGCGCATCCTCGCTGCCCGCTTCCAAAACAACGATGCAGCTCTCGAAGGGTGCGAGCTCCAACACACCGTCAAACGCAACGGGCTCGGTGCCGTTTAGCAGGTCGAGCCGCGTGCCGCAAAGGCGCTCACCTGTCGCAAGTGCAACCGTGCAGTCGATGCGCTCGCGGGGGTGCTCGTTGACGAGCATAACGTAGGTCTCGCCTGCCCGCTCGTAGCGAAGTGCGCGTAGCCAGGGCTGCGGTGTGTCAGACACAACGGTCTGTAGTCCCGCGCTTGCAAGCGCGCGGGCGACATCGGCGAGCGGCGTTGCGACGAGCCCTCCCAGCTCGACCGCGCCATCGGTATCGTAGAATGCACCGGGCACCTTGTCGACGGCGAGCACCATAACGCCTGCATCCGTCATGTGTCTCGCTGCCTTTGCCGTCTTCGCGCCAATAAACGTAGCACTGGGCATAACAAATGCCTGGTAGCAGCAGCTGTTAACACCAAGCAATCCATCAGCAATCGAAACCTTGTAGCGGCTCTTGTCCTCAAAAGCCTCGGCGGGCACAAAATCAAAGTCGATCTGCGCGCGCGTGAGCTCTGCCGCCACGCGCTCGATAGGCATGGCGCTGCCGGCCCATTCGGCATCGGCATGGTACAGGATGGCGACGGGGCGCGTGGCACAGCCTCCCGAAAGCAGCGTTGCCGTACGGTTCATATAGCTCATGAGCTGGCCAAAGTGCGGCCACTGCGGGTTGTTGCCGTGCGCGTAAAAGTGCGGCGGGCAGTCCCAATCGGGGAAGGGTGCCATGCTAAACGCGTGCGGCGTAAACCAATTGACGCCGCGGACGAGCATGTGGTCGGCAATCCACTTCATCTCGCGCAAGCCCTCGTGCCAGCCAAAGGCGCCAAAAACCTCGGCCATGCAGCGCCCCTGCTTTTTGGGGTCGAGGCGCGCGGCTGAAGAGCCCAGTTTGGCAAGCGCGTAGGTAAAGAACTCCATGTTCCATGCGCCATGGAAGTAGCTGTAAGGGCCGTGGTCGATGCCGGGGGCGAGCTGGTTAATAACCACATCGATGCCCGCCATGTCCTGACCGGCGACAGCGCGGAAATAGTGCCCAGCGCCCTGGCCCAAGCGTGTGTGGCAGCTCTTGTCTTCGATCACGTGCCCGATGTGCATGACGCCGTGCTCGCGGCACCAGTCGCCAATCTGCTCGTCAAAGCAGGTGCGGTAGAGTTGCGTGGCAATGTTCATGTAGGCGTGGCGGGTCCGTGCGCCGTCTGCCTCGCGCGTCCAAAGGCCGCGCAGTTTAGCCAGCCAATCCATGCCCAGTGCCTCGTGCAGGCGTCGTGCAAGTTCGTCCGACCATGGCAGCGCCATGTCACCGCGTCCGATAAAGCTGCTGGTAGAAGCGTCTTCGAGGGTCGCACCCTTCTCGTTCATAAAGCCAGGCTCATCGGTAAAGAACCCCAGAATGGTCTTGCCGAACTCGTCGCCCAGATGCGTGAATGTGGGTTCGTAGACGGCGTTGATGAGCATGCGGCACGAATCGGCGTCGACCATGTTGATGTATTCATCGCGAAAGCCGGTCTTTTGGCTGGTGACGTAGAGCTCGAGGGTGGTGACGCCGGCGGGAGCGTCAAAGCGCAGGCAGGCGGGAGTGCCGTCCTCGGTTTGCTCAACGGCGAGCTCAAGGTCGAGCGGCACGCCGGCAGCGTCGAAAGCTGCGGCGCCCACAAAGCACTCTGTGGGATCTATAAGATTGCCGAGCTTGATGGACGTGGACGGTTGGGGTCCAACGACCGTTACCGTGTGATGCTTAAGCACGGTCTTCTTGAGCGCGGGGTCTACATCCTCGCCTGCAAGCGCGCCGTTGGCGTAGCCTGTGGGAAAGTGGGCATCATCGAGCAGCCAGATCTTAAGGCCCAGGCGCTTGCACTCGCCAATGATAAAACGCAGGTCGGACCACCAGCCGTCGCGGCAAAACTCGGGATGCGTGCGCGATTCAAGGCAGACTTCGCGGATGTCCGCCCCGGCAATCTGCTCTAAGTATTCGGTAATCGTCTCGCGTTCTTCGCCCTTGAGCCACAAGAACGGAAGCACATGGTTGTCATATGCCGCCATACTCACTCCTTCAAAACCTGCCAAAAAGGGACAGGTTTATTTTGGTCGGTTTTATCTGGGCAAACGTCACCCCACAGTTGCTTGGCGAAGCGCTGGGACGCGTGCCACATGCCAGAACCAACTTTCTAAACCCTTGCGAGTTCAGGGTACGTCGCCCGTGCTGCCCTGCTAATATCAAAATCGCGGCAAAATATGACTAAATCAACGATGGTGGCGCTATGGATATCGCACGTTTGGACAATCTTTTGCTCGAGCTGACCGATAGCGAGCGCGCTTACTGCGCGGGCGCCCGCTATGACTGGAACGATGCGTTTAGACAGGGTCAACAGGCAGATATCGATGGCAGGCATGTCCATAAAATCGGTAACGCGACGTACGCCCTGCACCAAGAAGGTATGCCCGAGGGCCTGTCGATTGTGCGCAACTCGCGCTTTAACCCCGTGCCAGAGCATGTGCACGATTATGTCGAAATCAGCTATGTCTATCGAGGGCGCGCGCCACAGATTGTCAATGGTACGCAACTCACGCTCGTCCAAAACGAGGTGCTTCTGCTCGATGCCGCCTGTCCACATGCCGTAGGTGAGCTCGGCGAGCACGACCTGATGTTGAGCATTGTCATTTCGCGGTCGATGCTGCGCCGCAGCCTGGAGCAAAGCCTTTCGTCCACAAGTGCCGTCTCGCAGTTCCTGCTCAACGCGCTTAACGACGAGACCGATCATCGCGGGCATGTGCATTTCCGCACGGGCTCCAGCCGTCGGGCGCGCCGCTATATGCAGGAGATGTTGTGCGAGCTCTTGGAGCCGACGGCAGCGAGCCCCCAGATCGTGTCGAGGCTGTTTGAGCTGCTGCTGGTCGAGCTCATGCAAAGCTACGAGGCCGCGCTGCTGCAAACGGGCGTTCCCGCGCTTCCCTCGGCGCAGGTTGCGGTGGCGATGAGCTACATCGAGCGGCATGCTTGCGATTGCACACTCGACGACTTGGCCCACCACCTGCATCTGAGCCCCAACTACGCAAGCGCGCTGCTCAAGCGGCAGACAGGACGCGCGTTTATGCAACTCGTGCAGGAGAGCCGCCTGACACGCGCTGCGGCGCTACTCGATACCGGTGCTACTGCGGAGGCCGCAGCGCGCGAGGTGGGCTATGCCAATATGAGCTTCTTCTACAAAAAATTTGCCGAGCGCTATGGCTGCACGCCGGCCGCCTACCGCCGGCATTTGCCCAGATAAAACCTACCAAAATAAACCTGTCCCTTTTTGGTCGGTATCAGGAAGTGTCAGGGTCGGGGCGGAGGCGGTCCGTGGGCGCGAAAAGAAGTGTCGGGTTTGGCGCGCCCGCTTCTGCCCGTCCCGCGCGTGGGCGATACTCGGATTATCGACCCGCGATGCAAAGGAGATGCTCATGGCAAACATCAAGTTCCCCAAGGGTTTCTATTGGGGTGGCGCCACCGCCGCCAACCAGTTTGAGGGCGCTTGGAACGTGGACGGCCGCGGTCCTTCCGTCGACGACCACTTCTTGGGAGGCAGCTACAAGGAGCCGCGTCAGATTACGATCGACATCGACCCCAACCGCTTCTACCCCAATCATGACGGTATCGATTTCTACCATCACTACGAGGAAGACATCGCGCTGTTCGCCGAGATGGGCTTCAATATGTTCCGCATGTCCATCTCCTGGAGCCGTATCTTCCCCAACGGCGACGACGCTGAGCCCAATGAGGTCGGCCTCGCCTTCTACGACCGCGTTTTCGACTGCCTGCGTGCCCACAATATCGAGCCGCTCGTGACCCTCTCGCACTACGAGATGCCCTATCACCTGGTCGAGAAATACAACGGCTGGGCGAGTCGCGAGCTCATCGGCTTCTTTGAGAAGTACTGCCAGACCGTCTTCGACCGCTATCAAGACAAGGTCAAGTTCTGGCTCACCTTCAACGAGATCAACTGCGGTACTCAGGACATGGGGAACCTCTTTGAGACCAGCATGATTCAGGGCTTTGAGGGTCCGGCGTCGGCGGTCCACACCACGCCGCAGGCTCGTATGCAGGCGCTGCATCACCAGTTTGTCGCCAGCGGCCGCGTCGTGCGTTATGCCCACGAGCATTACCCGCAGTTTAAGATGGGCAACATGGACTGCTTCATCCTCTCCTATGCCGCCACGTGCGATCCGGCCGACGTGTTCGCCACGCAGCAGGAGATGAACACCATGAACTGGTACTGCTCCGACGTGCAGGTGCGCGGTAAGTACCCGTTCTATGCCAAGCGCTTCTGGGCCGAGAACGACGTTGAGCTCGTGATGGAGGACGGCGACCTGCAGGATATCGCCGACGGCAAGGTTGATTTCTACACCTTTAGCTACTACATGTCCGGCACCGTGGGCACCCACAAGGACCACGAGATGACCGAGGGCAACATGACCTTTGGCGGCAAGAACCCCTATCTGGAGTCCACCGACTGGGGCTGGCAGATCGATCCGCTGGGTCTGCGCATCGCCCTCAACGAGATTTACGCCCGCTACGAGATTCCGCTGATGGTGGTCGAGAACGGCATGGGTGCCTACGACGAGGTCGAGGAGGACGGCTCCATCCATGACCCGTATCGCATCGCCTACTTGCAGAGCCACATCAAGGCCATGGGCGAGGCCATTGCCGATGGCGTTGACCTGATTGCCTACACCTGGTGGGGTCCCATCGACCTGGTTTCCGCCGGCACTGGCGAGATGCGCAAGCGCTACGGCTTCATCCACGTCGATAAGTACGACGACGGCACCGGTACCTACGAGCGTCGCCGCAAGGACAGCTTCTTCGCATACCAGAAGATCATCAAGTCCAACGGTACCGAGGGCTTGGAGTAATTGAGTTTCGGCGATTGAGTTCCGGCGTTCTGCCGAACGCCGGACAGGCAGCCGATTGCGTGACCACCGACGTCGATGACGGCGGCATCTGGAACGCTTTCGTTCGCCTGGGGCTTATCGAGGATTAATCGACAATATGAGTGCCACT
>USGN01000078.1 GCA_900554255.1 uncultured Collinsella sp.
CCGCCCCAACCGAGATAACAAAGGAGCTGATATGTGCGATTGCACAGATCATAAGGACGAGATCCCTGCCTACGACGCGCAGGCCATTGAGTCCAGGTGGATGAAGGCCTGGGAGGACTCCAACCTCTTTGCCGTCGACACCGACGACAGCAAGCCCAAGAAGTACGTGCTCGAGATGTTCCCGTATCCGTCGGGCGACCTGCACATGGGCCACGCGCGCAACTATACCATCGGCGATGCCATGGCCCGTCAGGCCCGCATGCGCGGCTACGACGTGCTGCACCCCATCGGCTTCGATGCCTTTGGCCTGCCCGCCGAGAACGCCGCTATCAAGCACAACACGCAGGCTGCCGCCTGGACGTATAAGAACATGGATCAGGCGCTTGCCACGATGAAGCGCATGGGCTTCTCCTACGATCTGGATCGCATGGTCAAGACCTGCAGCCCCGACTATTACCGCTGGGGTCAGTGGATCTTTGAGAAGATGTGGGAAAAGGGCCTGGTCTACCGTAAGAAGAACCCGGTGAACTGGTGCCCCAACTGCAAGACCGTTCTGGCCAACGAGCAGGTCACCGAGGGCAAGTGCTGGCGTTGCGGCACCGAGCCCGAGAAGCGCGACCTGGAGCAGTGGTACTTCAAGATTACCGAGTACTCCCAGGAGCTGCTCGACGACCTGGAGAAACTCCCCGGCTGGCCCGAGCGCGTCAAGCAGATGCAGGCCAACTGGATCGGCCGCTCCGAGGGCGCCGAAGTCGACTTTACCCTGTGCGACAAGGATGGCGAGCCCATCGAGGGCGACGAGGGTAAGATCACTGTCTTCACCACGCGTGCCGACACGCTCTTCGGTGTCTCCTTCTTTGTCCTGGCTCCCGAGTACGCCCGTCTGCACGAGCTCGTCGAGGGCACGGAGTACGAGGAGGCCGTCACCAAGATCGTCGAGGACTCCAAGCATATCTCTGCCGTCGAGCGTGCCCAGGGTACCCTCGAGAAGCACGGTGCCTTTACCGGCCGCTATGTGGTGAACCCCGTCAACGGCGAGAAGGTCCCCGTGTGGGTTGCCGATTATGTCGTTGCCGACTACGGCACCGGCGCCGTCATGGCCGTTCCCTGCGGCGACCAGCGCGACTTTGAGTTTGCCCGCAAGTATGACCTGCCGATCGTGCCGATCATCCTGGACGATGACGACCGCGCTGCTGTCGAGGCCAGCGGCGAGACCATCGATACCTTCCATGCCGAGACCGTCGACTGGGATTGCGCCCACGCTGCCGAGGGTACGCTCGTCCAGTCCGGCAAGTACACCGGCATGCGCGGCGGCAAGCACTCCGAGGGCGAGGCTGCCATCGTGGCCGACCTCGAGGCCATGGGCTGCGGTCGTCGCAAGGTCGAGTTCCGCCTGCGCGACTGGCTCATCAGCCGCCAGCGCTACTGGGGCAATCCCATCCCGGCCATCCACTGCGAGCACTGCGGCATCGTGCCCGTGCCCGAGGACCAGCTGCCGGTGACGCTGCCCGAGAACCTGGACCTGGGCGCCGGCGAGACCCTCGCCGAGTGCAAGGATTTCTACGAGACCACCTGCCCGGTCTGCGGCCGCCCGGCCAAGCGCGAGACCGATACCATGGACACCTTCACCTGCTCCAGCTGGTATTACCTGCGCTATACCGATCCGCACAACACTGAGCTGCCCTTCTCCCGTGAGGCTGCCGACCGTTGGATGCCCGTCGATAACTACATCGGCGGCATCGAGCACGCCATTTTGCACCTGCTCTACAGCCGCTTCTTTACCAAGGCGCTGCGCGACCTGGGCCTGCTGAGCGTTGACGAGCCCTTCACCAACCTGCTGTGCCAGGGCATGGTCAAGGACGAGAACGGCGACACCATGTCCAAGTCCAAGGGCAACGTCGTGCCCCCGAGCTCGGTCATCGAGCCCTACGGCGCCGACACCATGCGTCTGGCGATCCTGTTTATCGCCCCGCCCGAGAAGGACTTCGACTGGGATCCCAAGGCCGTCGAGGGCGCCAACCGCTTCATCAAGCGCGCCTGGCGTATCGTTTGGCAGCTCGTCCAGTCCGGCGACGCCAACGTGGCCTTTGACAAGTCCGCGCTCGACGAGGTCGCGATGAAGCTCTACCGCGAGCGCCATCGCACCATTGCCAAGTGCACCGAGGACTTCGACCGCGGCCAGTTCAACACCGCGATCTCGGCCGTCATGGAGCTCGTCAACGCGGCGAGCGCCTACCTCAACGCCACCGAGGGCGCTGACCGCGACAAGGCCCTGTGCTACGGCGTGGCCAAGGACATCGTGAGCGTCCTTGCCCCCATCTGCCCGTTCTGGGCTGACGAGCTGTGGCACGAGGCCCTCGGCTGTGAGGGCAACGCCTACACCGCCGCCTGGCCCGAGTTCGACCTGGCCGAGTCCATCGAGGACACGGTACAGATCGTCGTACAGGTGCTCGGCAAGGTCCGTGGCCGCATCGACGTCGCCCGCGATGCCTCCAACGAGGAGATGCAGGCTGCCGCCGAGGAAGCCGTTGCCAAGTGGCTTGAGGGCAAGACGGTCTTCAAGGCCATCTGCGTGCCTGGCAAGCTGGTCAACCTAGTGGTCAAGTAAGCGCTGCGCGCATAGCTGACATGAAAAAGCGAGGGGCGATTCCGCAGGGAGTCGCCCCTCTTTTTGGATATGGATACTTGTGACAACACCCAATTATCCATTTCTTGTGGAGAACCTGTGCTCACGCTGACCTGCGCGTTTGGGTTGTGCTTGCACGTTTTCGCAGGTATTGATATAGTTTGCTTGCAAATGAAGTTGTAATTGAAAGAAGTGGGGTTTCGGCCCCGCTTCTTTTTTGTATGGATGGAGGTGCCGCAATGGTCAAGACCAAGACCGAGCAGGCGATCATCGACGCGCTCGAGGCCGTTGCTCCCCAGCACGATGTCGACATCGTCGACGTTGAGCTCGTGGGTGCCACCAAGGCCCCCTGCGTGCGTGTGCGTATCGAGGGTGCCGAGGGTCAGAGCCTGTCGCTCAATGACGTCACGGCCAACACCAAATGGGTCGGCGATGTGATTGAGGAGCTCGATCCCATTTCTTCGAGCTATACGCTCGAGGTGTCGAGCCCGGGTATGGCGCGCCCGCTGCGCCGCCCGCGTGACTTTGCCCGTTTTGTGGGCGAGAACTGCGAGCTCACCTCCACCGCCACCGAGGGTCGTCGCAAGTACGCCGGCAAGATTGCCGCCGCCACCGAGACGAACGTGACCCTCGAGCTCGAGGACGGCGAGTCCGTTACTCTCGATTTCTCTGATGTTAAAAAGTGCAAGTTGAAGCCCACCTATGACTTCAAGCCCGTGAAGGAAGGAAAGTAAGATGGCAGCATCCGACATGATGTCCGCCCTGATGGAGCTTTGCCAGGAGAAGCACATCGACCAGCTCTACCTGATCGACCGCCTGGAGCAGTCGCTCGCCAAGAGTTATGCCGAGATCCTGCATCTTGAGTGGGGCGCCAAGGTGACCATCGACCGCACCACCGGCAAGATCTACGTTTACCGTCTGGAGCCGATCGACGATTCCATGGACGAGGAGGGCAACTTCACCGAGTTCGAGGAGATCGACGTCACTCCCAAGAACACGAGCCGCATCGCTGCCCAGCACGCCAAGGCCGAGATCAACGCCATCGTGCGCAACTCCGCCCGCGAGCAGATCTACGAGGAGTTCTCCGGCCGCATCGGTGACCTCATCAGCGGTACCGTGCTGCAGTCCACGCCCGACTTCACGATCGTCAAGATTCGCGAGGGCGTCGAGGCCGAGCTTCCGCACTTCGACCAGCGCCGTTACGAGAACGAGCGCAACGAGCGTCCGATGGGCGAGCGCTACCTGCACAACCAGCACATCAAGGCCGTGATCATCGACGTTCGCGACCCCAACTCCAACCTGCAGCCGGTTCGTGGCGAGCACAGCCGTCCGCCGATTGTCATCTCCCGTACCCACCCCGAGCTCATGCGTCGTCTGTTTGAGCAGGAGGTGCCCGAGATCTATGAGGGCACCGTTCAGATCAAGTCGATCGCCCGCGAGCCCGGTCAGCGCTCTAAGGTCGCCGTTCACTCGCTCGACGATCGTCTGGATCCCGTTGGCGCCTGCGTCGGCCCCAAGGGCAGCCGTGTTCGCGCCGTCGTGGGCGAGCTCCGTGGCGAGCGCGTCGACGTCATCCTGTGGGATGCCGATCCGGCCGTCTACGTTGCCAACGCCCTGTCGCCTGCCAAGGTCACCCGCGTCCTTATCGACGAGGAGAAGGCCTATGCCGGCGTCATCGTGCCCGATGACCAGCTTTCGCTCGCCATCGGCAAGGAGGGCCAGAACGCCCGCCTCGCCGCGCGCCTGACCGGCTGGCATATCGATATTAAGTCCGAGACCCTTGCCGCCGACATCCTCAAGAACGTTCCCGTTCACGAGGAGCCCGCCGCCGACCTGATCGGTGACGAGGAGGACGAGGACGTCCGTCGCTGCGAGTTCGTGTCCGAGGACGGCATCCAGTGTCGCAACCAGGCCCGTCCCGGCTCCCGTTTCTGCGGTGTCCACGACACCGACGCCTTCGATGATGCGGAGGACCTGATCTAGCGCGCGGTCGCGCCGGGCGGGTCCCGGCGCATACCCCACGCTCGTTCAGTCTCTAGGCACCCAAGGTGCCAGAAAGGGTAGGTGAAGTCATATGGCAAAAGTCCGTGTGTCCACCCTGGCCAAAGAGTTCGGCATGACCTCCAAGGAACTGATGGGTCATCTCGCCGAAATGAAGATTCCCGCTAAGTCCGCTTCCTCCGCCCTGGAGGACGCCTACGTCGCTATGGTCCGCAAGCAGCTCGCCTCGGTGATCGAGGCCCGCGCCCAGGAAGTCGAGGCCGCCAAGCAGGCCGAGGAGCAGGCCGCTGCTGCCGAGGAGGCAGCGCGCGCTGCCGAGGCAGAGCGCGAGCGCATCGCCGCCGAGAAGGCACGCGAGGAGGAGCGCCGCCAGTTCGCCGCGGCCCAGGCTGCCGAGGAGGCCGCCCGCGCCGAGGCCGAGGCTAAGAAGAAGGCCGAGCAGGAGCGTCTTGCCCGCGAGAAGGAGGAGGCTGCCCGCGAGGCTCAGCGCCGCGCCGTCCCCGCTTCCGACTCCGGTTCGCGTTTCCGTTCGCTGCTCGACCAGATCGCCGCACAGGAGACCGTGCTCAAGGAGAAGAAGGACGCCGAGGAGAAGGCCAAGGCCGAGCGCGCTGCCGAGCGCGGCAACCGTCGTGGCGGCAACAACGACCGTCGCGGTGGCCGTCGTAACGATCGCAATGCCTCCGACAACAACTCCGAGCGTAACGCCTCCGAGAACCGCCCCCACAGCCATCGCACCAACGCCAGCAACAACGTCGCTGCCGGCATGGACTTCCCCAACCCCGACAAGCAGGGCAAGGGCAAGAAGCGCAAGGGTGGTCACAACAACGAAGAGGACCACTACAGCCGCATGGCTCGCGAGGCCGAGGAGTACAGCCGCGAGAAGGTGCTCGAGGAGGCTCGTGCCGCCGTCGAGGAGGCCTCTCGCGAGTCCACCGGTCGCCGCAAAAAGCGCAAGGAGAAGCGCGAGCGCGAGGCCGCAAAGGCTCAGGAAGAGCGCAAGATTGAGGAGGCGCTGGCCCAGGGCGTGAACCCCGAGGACCTTGACGCCATCAAGGTCTCCCAGGGCGTTACCGTCCAGGAGCTCGCCGAGGCGCTCGACGTTCCGGCCAACGACATCATCAAGCGCCTGTTCCTGCTGGGTACGCCGCTTACCATGACGCAGTCCATGTCCGACGACCTCGTCGAGCTCGTTGCCGACGACCTGGGTCGCCAGATAAAGATCATCACCCCCGAGGAGGAGAACACCTTCTCGTTCTACGACGATCCCGCCGACCTTAAGCCGCGTGCCCCGGTCGTCACCGTCATGGGCCACGTCGACCACGGCAAGACGAGCCTGCTCGACTACATCCGTCACGCAAAGGTCG
>USGN01000079.1 GCA_900554255.1 uncultured Collinsella sp.
CGGTTTCTTTCAGCACCTCATAGCCGTCAAACGCGGTCGGTTCAGCGTTCAGTTCACCGAACAGGTCCTCGCTCCAGCCGGAGATATCCTTGGCCAGGCGCTCGGCGCAAACCGGCTTGTTGAACTCCATGGCGATCGGCAGCAGCATGGCGCAGGCGACGCCGTGCGGGGTGTCGTAGTGAGCGGACAGGGTGTGAGCCATGGCGTGGTCGATGCCCAGGCCAACGTTGGAGAAGCCCATGCCGGCGACATACTGGCCAAGGGCCATGCCCTCGCGGCCGGAGCCGGGCTGGCCGGACTTGGCCTCGGCGACGGAGTCGCGCAGGTTCTCGCTGATCAGCTTAATGGCCTCAAAGTGGAACATGTCGGAGAGCTCCCAAGCGCCCTTGGTGGTATAGCCCTCGATGGCGTGGGTCAGAGCGTCCATGCCGGTGGAGGCGGTCAGGCCGGCGGGCATGGAAGCCATCATGTCAGGATCGACGACGGCGACCTCGGGGGCGTCGTTGGTGTCGACGCACACGAACTTGCGGACCTTCTCGGGGTCGGTGATGACGTAGTTGATGGTCACCTCAGCAGCGGTACCGGCGGTCGTCGGCACGGCGATGGTGAACACGGCGTGGTTCTTAGTGGGAGCAACGCCCTCGAGGCTGCGGACATCGGCGAACTCGGGGTTGTTGATGATGATGCCGATGGCCTTGGCAGTGTCCATGGAGGAGCCGCCACCGATGGTCACGATAGCGTCAGCCTCGGCAGCCTTGAAGGCCTCGACGCCGTCCTTGACGTTCTGGATCGTGGGGTTGGGCTTAATCTCGGAGTAGAGGCTCCAAGCGATGCCGGCGGCGTCGAGCTCGTCGGTCACCTTAGCGGTAACGCCAAACTTGACCAGATCGGGGTCGGAGCAGACGAAGATCTTCTTGTAGCCGCGACGCTGGAGCTCGCCGGGGATCTCCTTGATGGCGCCGGAACCATGATAAGAGATGGTGTTGAGAACGAAACGATTAGCCATTGATAGCCTCCCATCGTGTGCGGGGCATCCATTACGCCCCGCGCTATAAGTCCCATCCTAACGCTTTTGAAACAAAAAACGCGTGAAAACGTCAAAAGTGTTAAAGCGTTTCAACAGAAGATGAAAAATACTGCGGCAAAGGGACAGCCCCTTTGCCGCATTCAGTTACTTTCGGCAGCCCTCTTTCCAAGCCTCGGCCGCAACCTTCCAGCGTAAGCGCAAGTCGCGCTCACGGTCGATGAACATGATGGCAAACGCGACAAACAGCAGCAAGCTCGCCACGACGATGGCGTGCAGGCCCATGCGCTCAATACACCAGTTGCCCAACACGGCGCCAAACACAAAGGTAAAGATCACGCCAAAGTACAGCAGGCCGTTTTCCAAAAAGCCGCGCCTGTGGGTGATGATGTAATCGTCCACGTTTTGCAGCGCGTTGCGCAAGTTGCCGATGCACATGGTCGTAGCGATGCCGTGACCGTGGATCTTGCGGAAGCTCTCGACCTGCATGCCGCAGGCAAACGAGGTGAGGCAGTTGGCGAGCAGGTTGAAATTGCCGCCCGGGATAAGGCTCACGCCCAGTAAGATGACGGCTTCAAAGAACACCGTCACCTGACGCCAGTGGATCACGCTGCCAAACCGCTCGTGTACCAGATCGGCAAGCATAATACCCACGGCAAACGACACCACAGGGAAGAAGTAGCGCCCCGCAAGTGCCCAGTTGCCCTCCGAGATGCTCACGCCCACGAGCAGGATGTTGCCTGTCTGCGCGTTGGCGAAAACATGGTCGCGCCCAATGTACGAATACACGTCCATAAAGCCACCGGCGAGCGCCAAGATGATGCCCAGCTCAATAGACTCCGATATCTGTTTGGCACGCTGCATCGTCGTGCATCCTCCTTGTTGACGACTCTCTCGTGCGTTGGCGGAAACATAGCCGCCGTTCATACTGTAACCCATTGACAACATGGCGTGCGCGCGAGACGGCTCCTTCGACACGGGGATACACAGTCTGGAAACAAACGGCACCCGCATCGACACGCCGATCCGCCAGCCCATGTACTCCACCAGTCTTTTTAGCCCCGTCCCAAAAAGACTGGTTACAATTACGTGCAGCATACAAACACCGGGAGGGATCGTGGCAAAAAAGCCTCAGCACGCTCAGAACAACCAGCGCAGTCAGCAGGACAAACAGGGCCAGCAGCAAAAGCGCGGCGGCAAGGCGCAGGGTGGGCACACCACGCATACCCCAGCAGCGCTCACACGCCCCTGGCGCCCGGGCCGCGATAAGTTCCTCCCCGTCAGCCGCGCCGACATGGATGCGCGCGGCTGGGACCAGTGCGACTTTGTCTACATCTGCGGCGACGCCTACGTGGACCACCCCAGCTTTGGTATGGCCATCATCAGCCGCGTCCTCGACGCGCACGGCTACAAAGTGGGCATCATCTGCCAGCCCGACTGGACCGACCCCGCCAGCATCACGGTGCTCGGTGAGCCGCGCCTGGGCTTTTTGGTCAGCGCCGGCAACATGGACTCAATGGTCAACCACTATTCGGTGACCAAGCACCGCCGCCACACCGACGCCTATACCCCCGGCGGCGAGGAAGGCCACCGCCCCAACCGTGCCGTCACGGTCTACGGCAACCTCATCCGTCAGACGTTCAAGGACGCTCCCATCATCATCGGCGGCATCGAGGCGAGCCTGCGCCGTCTGGCCCACTACGACTACTGGCAGGACAAGCTCAAGCGCTCGGTACTGCTCGACTCGGGCGCCGACATCCTCATCTACGGCATGGGCGAGCACGCGATTGTCGAGATCGCCGACGCGCTCGACGCGGGACTGCCCGTCAATCAGATCACCTATATCAACGGCACCGTTTACCGCACGGGTTCGCTCGACGAGGTCTACGACTACGACCTGCTGCCCAGCTGGGACGACCTTACCGCCGACAAGCTCAACTACGCACGCAGCTTCAATGTGCAGCAGCAGAATATGGACCCCATCACCGGACATCGCCTGGTAGAGCCCTACCCCAACAGCGTCTATGTGGTGCAGAACCCGCCGTCGGCGACACTCACCACCGACGAGATGGACGAGGTGGCCGAACTCCCCTACGCACGCGACTGGCATCCCGATTACGACGCGGCGGGCGGCGTACCGGCCTTTGCCGAGATCAAGTTTTCCATTAGCTCCAACCGTGGCTGTTTTGGCGAGTGCTCGTTTTGCGCCCTCACCTTCCACCAGGGCCGCGTGCTGCAGATGCGCAGCCACGACTCGATCATGCGCGAGGCCGAGCTGCTCACGCGCGATCCCGAGTTTAAGGGCTACATCAACGACGTGGGTGGACCGACGGCAAACTTTAGCCGCCCTGCCTGCGACAAACAGCTCAAGCACGGCGTGTGCAAGAACAAGCGCTGCCTGTGGCCGAGCGTGTGCAAGAACATGGTGGTCGACGAGAGCGGCTACACGCAGTTGCTGCGCGACCTGCGCCAGCTGCCGGGCGTCAAGAAGGTCTTCGTCCGCAGCGGCATCCGTTTTGACTACACCATGGCCGATGCCTCGGACGAGTTTTTGCGCGAGCTGCTGGAGCACCATGTCTCGGGCCAGCTGCGCGTGGCACCCGAGCACGTGAGCGACGCGGTGTTGTCCGTGATGGGCAAGCCGAGCCGCGCCGTCTACGACGCGTTCTGCCGTAAATTTGAACGCCTGAACCGCGAATACGGACTCAAGCAGTACGTGGTGCCATACCTAATCTCGAGTCATCCCGGCTCGACGATGAAGGAAGCAGTGGACCTTGCCGAGGCCGTGCGCGACATGGGCTACATGCCCGAACAGGTGCAGGACTTCTACCCCACGCCGTCCACCATGTCGACGTGCATGTACTACACCGGCGTGGATCCGCGCACCATGGAGCCGATCTACGTGGCGCGCGACCCGCACGAGAAGGCCATGCAGCGTGCGCTCATCCAGTATCGCAAGCCCGAGAACTACAAGCTCGTGCGCGAGGCGCTGGAAAAGGCTGGCCGCCGCGATCTGATCGGCTACACCAAGCATTGCCTGATTCGCCCCGTGCCGCCACGCCCGGGCGAGACGTCTGCTGGCGGCGGGCATGGCACCGGCAAGAAGGGCGGCAAGGCCCACGGCGGCGCTGGTGGCGCCGGCAAGGGGTCTAAGGGCAGCAAGGGCCACGGCGGCATGTCGCGTGCGCAAAACACCGCAGGTCGCAATCGCGCGGCCCAGGGACGGCAGGGCGCCAACGGAGGCGGCAGGCGCAACTAGGGCAGCGGTGCGCTCACTGCGTCCATCCCACACGCGTGGCGCAGCGAGCGCATCGCCTCTACCAGCACAAAGCCGGCGATAGCGACCGTGACCACCACGTCGAGCGAGGTGTTCACAAACCAGAGCAACGTCATGAGATACGACCCGGCATTAAAGGCAAAGTGCAGCAGAATCGTGTAGCGAAGCTTTCCGGTCGTCACGAGCACCCAACCGAAGATGAGGCCGGCGGCACCCGCATAGCAACCCTGCACCCAATTCATGTGCATAAAACCGAAGATTGCCGCCTGCAGCACAATCGCCGCGGCGATACCCCACGTACTTGGGGCCGCCCAGGGCACCATGGCGCCGTTCTGCGCGCTCGCACGACGCGGGCGCTTCCAAAGTGGGCGGCACTGCGGATTAAACGCTCGGAGCGAAAACTCAAAAATAATGCCGCGCACCAGCAGCTCTTCACAAAATGGGGCACCGAGCACCGTAGTCAGGACGGCGAGATAGCTGGTGTCGCCCATACCTGTTTCCTCGACAAGCTCGCTGTAGTCGGCCGCGGCCTCGGGCAACAGCGACAGCACGGCGTCGGTCACGTAGCCAACGACCACCTGCAGGGCCAGGCCGATCACGATAACGCAGGCGATGCGTTTCCACGCCCCACGCGCTCCCCCGCCGAGCGGGTGCTCGCTTTGCCGGCGTGCCATAAACGAACGCGGCCACAGATAACGCCACCACAGCAGCGCCATCAAAAACGATGCTGTCTGCGCGACGGCCTGAAGCAATTGAATGTCGAGGTCATCGATCGAAAAACCCATGAACACCGATGCGACGCCAAGGGCGGAAAACAAAACGACGCTCAGGGCAATATCGGCAGCGACGACGCCAAAACAGGCAAGCGCCCAAATCATCGCATTGAGCATGCCAACCTCCTCAAAACCGTTCCCTAGTTCTACCACAACTCGGCAGAGAGCTAATCCCATGGGGACGGAGGAAAACGGATCACTTATTGATGAGAATCAGGCGCAGTGCCAAAGGCCCCGTTGGGCGAGATGTCAAACGGGAAGGTGCCGCAGCGATTGAACGCGGCGATAAACATGCGGATGGCGTTGGACGGCGTGGTGCCCACGAGCTGGGTTGCCGCCGCGAAGGCTGCCTTCTCCTCGGGCAAGACCTTCGCGACTACGGGGGTCATGTGTTCTGCCATGGCGCTTCCTTTTTGAAACGACGGTAGTGCGGATAGATGCGGGCCACGCGGCTGGGCGACGGGCTGTGAAGGCAACCCGATTGGCCCGCATCCGGAGTTTGTTTCTGCGGCGTTGGTATTACTTGGTATTCCTAAGTATTACCCCGCAGATAGAATACCACACACGACCCCATGGGGACGGAGGAAAATGGATCATTTTGTTGCTGAGTTAGTTTTTAGAGCGTGGTGATGTCCGAGATATCGAGGGCCTGAGCGTCGGCGACATCGTGCGTGGCAAGCAACAGCATACGGCCGTCGAGCAGGTCGAGCACGACCTTGGTCGTCGCATCGCGCGCGGCGGCGTCCAGGCCGGTAAAGGGCTCATCCAGAATGACGGCACAGCCGCCACACAGCAGGGCTCGAGCGATCTCGACACGACGGCGCTGCCCGCCCGAAAGCTCGGCCATGCACGCATGCACGTCGATTCCCGGCACCAGCAGGCGCAGCAATGCCGCGGCGCTCGAAGCGTCCACGCGT
>USGN01000080.1 GCA_900554255.1 uncultured Collinsella sp.
GTCGTCAAAGCTGGCAGCAGCGTCGAGGAGCTCCTCGCGCTTGGTGGCAGCGATGTCGGCGAACTCAGCCGGGATCTCGTCCATCGGCTCGGGGTAGGTCATGCCCTTGTCGTCGGCCTTGAAGTCCCATGCGGTCATGGTGACGAGGTCGATGACGCCCCAGAAGTTGTCCTCGGCGCCCATCGGGACCTGAGCGGCCACGGCGTTAGCGTCGAGACGATCCTTCATGGTCTCGATAGCGTTGAAGAAGTCAGCGCCCACGCGGTCATACTTGTTGATGAAGGCGATGCGGGGGACGTTGAAGGTAGAAGCCTGACGCCAAACGGTCTCAGACTGGGGCTGAACGCCGGCAACGGCGTCGAAGACGGCGACAGCGCCATCGAGGACGCGCAGGCAGCGCTCGACCTCGGCGGTGAAGTCAACGTGGCCCGGGGTGTCGATGATCTGGATGCGGTAGTCCTTACCGTCCTTGTTCCAGAAGCACGTGGTAGCAGCGGAGGTAATGGTTACGCCGCGCTCCTGCTCCTGAACCATCCAGTCCATGGTGGCAGCGCCCTCATGGACCTCACCGATCTTGTGGGTCTTACCGGTGTAGTAAAGAATACGCTCGGTCGTGGTGGTCTTACCGGCATCGATGTGGGCCATGATGCCGATGTTACGGGTATCGGAAAGCTTGTACTTAGGCTTAGCCATGTTAGTTCCTTACCTTAACTTACCAACGATAGTGAGAGAACGCGCGGTTGGCCTCGGCCATCTTGAAGACGTCCTCACGCTTCTTGACGGAAGCGCCCAGGCCGTTGGAGGCGTCGAGGATCTCGTTGGCGAGACGCTCGGCCATGGTCTTCTCCTTGCGAGCGCGGGAGAAGTTGACGATCCAGCGGATACCCAGAGCGGTGGAACGACGGGAGTTGACCTCCATCGGGACCTGATAGGTAGCGCCACCGACACGCTTGGGCTTGACCTCGAGCGTGGGCTTGACGTTGTCCATAGCCTTCTTGAAGGTAGCGAGAGCGTCGCCGCCCTCGGACTTCTCGGCAACGATCTCGAAAGCGGTGTAAACGATGCGCTCAGCGGTGGCCTTCTTGCCGTCAAGAAGGACCTTGTTGATGAGCTGAGTCACCAGGCGGTTGTTGTAAACGGCGTCAGGCTGAACCTCACGACGATTAGCTGCTGCACGACGCGGCATGTGAAATCTCCTTAAGTGTCTACCGTGCGGCGCTTAGGCGGCACACGGCGAAAGTATCAAAACGTTATCTGGCTTATTTGGCCTTGGGGCGCTTAGCACCGTACTTGGAACGGGCCTGCATACGGTTCTGGACCGGAGCAGCGTCGTAGGCGCCACGGATGACGTGATAACGGACACCAGGGAGGTCACGGACACGACCGCCGCGGACGAGCACGATGGAGTGCTCCTGCAGGTTGTGGCCCTCACCCGGGATGTAAGCAGTAACTTCGATGCCGTTGACAAGGCGAACACGGGCAACCTTACGAAGAGCCGAGTTCGGCTTCTTGGGGCTCGTGGTGAAGACGCGGGTGCACACGCCGCGCTTCTGGGAGTTGTGCTGCAGAGCAGCGTTCTTGGACTTCTTGGGCACGGAACGACGGCCCTGGCGAACCAGCTGGTTAATAGTAGGCAAAGCGTACTCCTTCTCGAATGATTCCAGCTTTCTGTAAAGTGCAACGGCTTGAATCGAGGGGTCAGCATCCCCCTACGAAACACGCAGTTCGATAGGATACGTGGCGTTAGCTGTGTCGTCAACAGACCACGCCGCCGGGCGTATCCAAATATTGGTACATTTCCGCAAAGCCTACACAAAAGGAATCCCCTCCTGTGCGCTTGGGAGGATTCCCGGATCGGGCGGCCCAGGTTTTAAGTTTGCTGCTCTACAGTCCTGCGCAAGACGGAAAGCACATTAAGTGCTTTCCTTTGCGGGCGTGCGCCGCTGCGCGGCTAGCCCGCGTGCTCCTCGGCGGGGTTGGTCTGATGGATCTTGTTGAACTTCCGCCTTTGGCTCATAAAAAACGGGGGATGCGTTGTGCATCCCCCGTTTTTGTTGCGGTTACTCCAGGTCAATAAATTTGGTGCTCAGGATCTTGCCGTCCTTGACGAGCATTCTGGCCATGGTGGGGCCTCGGGTGCCTCTGGGGTAGCTGGCGCTACCGGGATTGAGGACCAGGCAGCGGCCTACTTGGGCTTCTTTGGTTACGTGGGTGTGACCGTTGATGGCTACGTCTACGGATCCCACCGGAAGGTCTTCGCGGTAGTGGGCTACGGCGAATTTGAGTCCTTCGTAGGTGAAGAGGGCCAGACGGTCTACATCGGGGCCGTAATCGCGGTAGTAGTCGTTGTTGCCCAGGACCGCTCGCACGGGGGCGATGGTGCATAGATGCTCGTAATCCATCTCTGAGGTGAGGTCTCCGGCGTGGATGATCAGATCTGCGCCCTTGAGCTTGTCCAGAAGCGCGGGCGAAAGATAGCCGTGGGTGTCCGAGATGATGTCGATGCGCTTGGCGCTTGCACTGTTCATGGGATCCCTTCTTCAAAACCGATTCGACGTATATACAAAAAGCCCCACGGCTCCGCAGACAATTGGTCTACAGGGCTGCGGGGCCAGTGTGCTAGAGGCTCAGGGCCTTCTTGAGCGGCACAACGCGGCGGCGCGAGACCGGCACGCGTTCGTCGACGCCCGTAATGCCCAGTTGGATAGCGCCCGAGGGCACCGTCTCGACATCCGTGACGCACGCCAAGTTGACGATATAGCGGCGGTGAACACGGAAGAAGCCAAAGTCGCAGAGCTTGGCCTCAAACTGCGCCAGCGAGGTCGTCGACAAAAAGCGATCATCGACGGTATAGATGCAGGAGTAATCGTCCTTGGCCATGATGAAGCGAATGTCATCCACGGGAATGAGGACCTTGCGGCCGCCCTTTTCCACCGGGATACGCTCGATGGTCACCTTGCTGTCCGTAACCGGCTTGGTGCGTTGCATGACCTTCTCGATCGCGCGATCCAAGCGAGCTTCCTCGACCGGCTTCATCAGATAATCGACGGCATCCACGTCGAATGCCTCGACCGCATGGTCACTATACGCAGTCACAAACACGATCGCCGGCGGATTTTTGAGCTTATGCAGCGCCTCGGCAAGCTGCAGACCAGAAGCACCGGGCATCGAGATATCGAGAAATACGACATCGACGCGGCTTTCCATCAACATCTCAATGGCGGAGCGGACGCTCGACGCCTCAGTGATCGTGCCGATCTTGCCCGTCTGCTCGAGCAAGAAGCGAAGTTCCGAACGGGCCGGGGCCTCATCATCCACAATCATCGCACGCAGCATAGGGATTAAACCTTTCGTCAACAAACTACGCTGGGCATCCGCCGCTTGGCGTTGAGCCCATAGCCTTTTATTTTACTCTTGAATGTCAAAGATGCTCTCTGACAAATCAAGATGCAGGAGCACTTTGGTGCCCTTGCCCGGCGCCGATTCGACGCGCGTATAAGAGTGCGGTCCATAAAAGCGATGGATGCGCTCAGAAATATTGTGCATGGCCACGCCGGCGCCGCCGCCTTGCGGGGAACTGGCATCGGGGCGGGCGGAGCGCTCATCAAACAGCCTGGCGGCGGTACCCTCGTCCATGCCCATGCCGTTGTCGGCCACGGCAATCAGGATTGCGTCGTCGCCGTCTTGATGGACGGTCACATCGATCTGCAGGGCATCGCCATCGCCCATGCCATGCCGCACGGCGTTCTCGACGATGGGCTGGATTACAAAGGCCGGGACCAATGTGTCCTCGACATCCTCGGAGACATCGAAGGTCGCCAGCACGCGGTCCTCGCCAAAGCGCGCCTTCTCAAACGTCAGGTAGCGCTTGGTCTGGGCAACCTCGCGCGAGACCGGGATAAGCGACCCCGAGTTGTCGAGCGTGGCGCGATAGAACGAGGAAAACTCGCGCAGCAGCTCGCGGGCACGCAGCGGGTCGGTACGCGTAAACGACGCGATGGTGTTGAGCGTGTTGAACAGAAAGTGCGGGTTGATCTGCGCCTGCAGGGCACGCACCTCGGCACGGGCCGTCAGTTCCTTTTGCACCTCGAGCTCGTGGATGGCGAGCTGCGTGGACAGGATCTCGGCAAAACCCGAGGCGAGCGCATACTGGGTACGGTCGACGGCACGCGGGGTCTTGTAGTAGAACTTGAGCGTGCCGACGGTACGATCGCCCACCTTGATGGGGGCGATAATGCCGGCGGGGACTTGGTTGTGCGAGCCGTCCGAGCCCACGACATCCACCATACGGTTGAACGACTGCACGATGCCGTGCTCAATGACGTAGCGCGTGGCAAGCGTATGGATGGGCGAATCGGGCAGCAGCTTTTCCTCGAACTCGCCCGCGCAGGCCAGCACGTTGCTCTCATCGGTGATGGCAACGGTCATGGCACGTGTCTCGGGCAGAATACGCCGGCACACCAAAAGCGCCGATTCCTGCGTCAGGCCGCCCTTAATGTCCTCGAGCATGGCCGAGGCAACCGAGAGCGTCTCCTCGGTGTACTGGGAGCGTACCGAATCGGGGTTGAGCGTCAAATAGATAAAGATGCACAGGAAGATACACAGCAGCGCACAGGCGATCACCGTGGCAATCGGCTCAATGCCAGTCGCCAGGGCAAAGATAAAGTACACCAACACGCAAACGGCGCAGACAACGGCGATGATGCGAAAGATTGAAATTGAATTATCGCGCTGGGCGCGGCGGTCGATCATTCAGCCCCCTCCAGGATGCTAATCAGTTGTGCGTCGCGCCAAAGTTCATCCATGATCTTGGGCCAGAAACTCTGAAAACGCAGGTAGCTTGCGGCGTTTTGGCGGGCATAGGTCTTGGCCTCGTCAATACCATGACGCCAGATGCGCAGATACCCCTCGTGCTCGCGGGTAAACATGCTGCGAACCATGGCGGTCTTGCGCACGCGGTCGTCGAGCTCGCGCGAGATCCACGGACCCGGATAGGGCATGAGTGATGCGGCCGTAACCGGAATGAGCTCCTTTTGGTGCGCAGCGAACGTCAGCTTGGCCCGCTCGTAGTACCAACGGTACACGTCCTGCATAAAGCGCGGCGAGCGCTTCTCGGACTCGGGCGGCAGGTGGCGCACGGTCCACTCGTTATCGAACCACACGTCATAGCCGAACATGCGCATGTTAAACAGGTAGTCCAGATCCTCGCCGCGGGTGATAAACGGGTCGAAGGCCACGCGCGTAAAGGCGCGGGCGTGCAGGGCCATCAGGCCGCCGCACACGTAATTGGAACGCGAGATGCGGGTGCCCGAGAGCGCCTTTTTCATCCAGCGATTGAACTCGATACGCTTGGTCCACCAGCGATGGCAAATGCCCACTTTGTCCGTGGGAGCCAGCGGCGACCCGTCGCGATCGTAAAAGTATCCGCTCTTGACTAAAATCGGCAGGCCCTGACGCGTCTGTTGGCCCAGTGCATAGGTCGCACGCTTCATAAAGTCGGCATCGATGACGGTCTCGTCGTCATCCAAAAACACAACCGCGTCGTGCCCCAGCACCGCAGCGCAGGCAAGACCCATGTTGCGGATGGCGCCGTAGCCGCGCAGGCTCACGCACTCGCCCGAGCCTTTGGGCGCAATCTGCGCCACGCGGTCGGCAACACGCGAAGCCTGAGTATTGGTAACGATGGTGACCTTAAGTGTGGGATGAGCATTAACGATTTCGTGCACGCGATGGGATACGTCGGCCGTGGCAGAAACCGGACAGACCACCAAGAGAATGATGCGCGGAATGTCGTGCACCTGTTCGAGCGAAGTCAGGCAGCGATCGAGTTCCGGGTTGGCGGCATTGAGCGACGTCGAGTGATCGTAGGTGCCGGGAGCGTTTGCTTGGGTATCATCGCCCGCCCAATATGTTGGGATCACAACCGTGGCGTTCATACCTTTACCCTCCTTGCAACACAAAAACGGGGCGCCGCCAAACACAG
>USGN01000081.1 GCA_900554255.1 uncultured Collinsella sp.
TTCACCTGTCCACACAGGCGGGCGTCCATAGCGAAGGTGCCGTGCGGCTGGCTGCCGACGAGCTCGGGGTCGAGCGTGTGACGACCGCCCGCGAGCTGGCGGTCGACGAGATTTCCGCCCTGTGTGCTACCGGCGTGCCTATCGAGGTGTTCTGCCACGGCGCGATTTGCATTGGATATTCGGGCGCCTGCGAGTTTTCGGCCCTGCGGCGTGGACGATCGGCGATGCGCGGCGACTGTACACAGCCGTGCCGCCTGGCGTACGACCTGGTGGACGAGGCGGGGCAGAGCGTTGTCGCCGTCGAGGGAGATCGCCTGCTGTGCCCGCGCGACTATCTGGGTATTGCGCATCTGCCCGAGCTTGTAGATGCCGGCGTGGCGTCGCTCAAGATCGAGGGGCGCATGAAGAACCCCGATTACGTATTCAACGTGGTGCGGGTGTGGCGCCGGGCACTCGATATGCTGTGCGACGGCGCGTGGGGCCCCGGTGCCGTGGAAGAGCTTGAGCGCGAGCTGGGAAGGTCGTTTAACCGTGGGTTTACCGATGCGTACCTGCGAGGGCGTTCGGGTGCCGAGCTGATGAGCTTTGAGCGCGCAATTAACCAGGGCGTGCGCGTGGGGCGCTTGGTCGCTGTGGGCCACGAAGAGGTGACCGTTGAGCTCGACGCCGCCGTGGCGGCGGGTGACACGCTCGAGATTCGGTTCTATCCGGGTGTCGACGCGCGTCCCGATGTGCCCAAGCGCTGGCCGCAGGTGCCCTGCCCGGTGGATGCCGCAGCGGGGAAGCGCGTCGTCGTGCATTGCAAGCGTAAGGTGGACGCGGGCTGCGAGGTATACCTGATTCGCAGCGCCGGCGTGTTGGATCAGACGGCGGCGGTGTTGGAGCGCATGCGGGCCGAGGCGGATGCGATTGCGCCCGTTGCGCGTGCCGTTGAGGTGCTGCCCTTTGAGGGCGTTGCGGTGGATGGCGGTGCGTCGACGGAGTTGGTGGAGTGCGCGGTTCCCGCTCGCATGGTTTTTGCTTGGCAGCTGATGGATGCCGACCCGCGCGGAGAACTCGATTTGTCCGACGCCGTTGTGGTGCTTGACGAAGTGTGCCGCACGGGTGACGCTGACTGGACCCGCTCACTGATGCAGCGTGCCAGGCGTGTCGTCTGCCGCAGCCTGGGACAGGTGGTGATCGCTCGCGAGCTGGGCGTGACGTTTGACGTGGCGGCGCCGGTGTTCTGCGCGAATCGGGCCACGCTTACCTGGCTGCGCGGACTCGGTGCGGGGCGGGTGTACTTGCCGGCCGAGTTGCTCGGCAATGATGCGGAGCGTATTGCCGAGCTGGCCGCTGAACCCGGCGTCTTGGGTCCGGTCGACGCCGACCGTCCCGAGCTTATGGTGTGCGAGCACTGCCTGCTGACCGCCGAGGGCGTCTGCGCTACCGATGCGACGGGACAGGTCCGTTGCCGCGACTGCTTGCGTCGTCGGCAGGTGCGCTATCTGGTCGAGCGTGACGGTACACGTCTGCCAGTTGCCATTGACGCATGCGGCAGGACGAGGATTTTCCTGTCGTAGGTGCCGCGTCGCGTCAGTTTGTTATCATATGAGAGTTTATGGACTTCCAGCACCGCCGTTTTCGGCGAGGGTGCTATAGCAAAAGGAGGATACCCAATGCTGTCTGTTGACGAGCAAATGCGTATCATCACCTCGGGTGCTGCCCAAATCGTCCCCGAGGCCGACCTTCGCAAGAAGCTTGAGAAGGGCGAGCCCCTCAACATCAAGCTCGGCGTCGACCCCACCAGCCCCGACCTGCACCTGGGCCACGCCGTGCCCCTGCGCAAGATGCGTCAGTTCCAGGACCTGGGCCACAACGTCACCCTCATCATCGGCAACGGCACCGCGCTGATCGGCGACCCTTCGGGCAAGAATTCCACCCGTCCGCAGCTTTCGCAGGAGCAGATCGAGGCCAACGCTGAGACCTACGTGAGCCAGGCCATGAAGATCCTGGATCCCGAGAAGACCACCATCGTGCACAACGGCGACTGGATCCTTTCGATGGATCTGGCCGGTCTGCTGCAGGTGTGCTCCAAGTTCACCGTCGCCCGCATTCTTGAGCGCGATGACTTTACCAAGCGCTACCAGTCTCAGACGCCGATCGCCCTGCATGAGTTCCTGTATCCCGTGATGCAGGCTTTCGACTCCGTGCAGATCAAGGCCGACGTGGAGATGGGCGGCACCGATCAGCTCTTCAACCTGCTCGCCGGCCGTGAGCTCATGGAGAAGATGGGCATGGAGCCCCAGGTCGCGCTCACCATGCCGCTGCTCGAGGGCACCGATGGCGTTCGTAAGATGTCCAAGTCCTACGGTAACTACATCGGCCTGACCGACGCGCCCAAGGACATGTTCGGCAAGACCATGTCCATTCCCGACGAGATGATCGGCAAGTACTATCGTCTGGCCAGCTCGCTCACCCCGGCCGAGGTCGACAAGATCGACGGCGCCCTGGCCGATGGTTCTGCCGACCCCTACGAGCTCAAGCGCGCTCTGGGCCGCGACCTGTGCGACACCTACCACGGCGCCGGTGCCGGCGACGAGGCCCAGGCCGAGTTCGACCGCGTGTTCAAGGAGGGCCAGCTCGCCGACTTCCCCGAGAAGCATGTCGAGCTGACTGTTAACGACGAGGGCCAGATCTACCTCGCCGGCCTGCTCAAGGACCTGGGTCTTTCGGCGAGCGCCGGCCAGGCTCGTCGCGATATCGACGGCGGCGGCGTCAAGATCAACGGCAAGGCCGTGGCTCCCAAGAGCTATAACATCGATCCCAGCGCCCTCAAACTGGGCGACACCCTCTCCGTAGGCAAGCGCAAGGGCTTCAAGTTGGTCTAACGAGCGAGTTGACCTCACAAGTGCAATAAGGCCGCAGCCGGGAATCCCGACTGCGGCCTTTTTGGTTACGACGATCCCATGGGGACGGAGGGATCATTTGGCGGTGCCGTTAAGCGGAGAGGCGTATTGTTGACCCATCGTTTGGGCATACAATGGCTATTGGCTTGCTGCGGTGAAGGCTCGTCCGCTCCGCAGCTTTTTTCTACGGTTAAAGGAGTATGTATGTCCGTTGAGGTCATGAGGTCTGTGATCGATGCTGCCGAGGGGCGCGTGCCCGTTGACACGCTGTTTACCAATGCGCAGATTGTCGACGTGTATGGCCAGCGTGTGGCGCCCGGTAGCGTTGCCGTCAAGGACGGTGTGATCGTCGGCGTGCTCTACAACGGTCGCGACGATGCCGCTGGCACCTACGAGGCAACTGAGGTCATCGACTGCCAGGGCCGCTATCTCGCTCCCGGTTTTATTGACGGGCATCTGCATATCGAGTCTTCGAACATCCGTCCCGCCGAGTATGCGCGCATGGCGGCGACGCGCGGCACCACCACTGCCATTGCCGACAGCCACGAGATCGCCAATGTTTCCGGCCTGGACGGCCTGCGCTTTATGATCGAGGACGGCCGTCGCGCGCCCATTTCCATCAAGTACATGATGCCCTCGTGCGTGCCCGCACTGCCCGATGAACAGGCGGGCGCTGTGATTACCGCCGCTGACATGCAGGCGTTTTTTGCCGAGCATCCGGGCGATGTCTTTGGTCTGGGCGAAATGATGAACCTGCCGGGTGTCTTTATGGCCGACCCCGAGACCTGTGCTCGCATCGATGCTGCCAACCAGACGCCGTCCAAACAGGTTGACGGTCACGCCCCACTCGTTGCCGGTAAGGACCTCAACGCCTATGCCGCAGCGGGCATTATCGCCGACCACGAGTCGACGATTCCCGAGGAGGCGCTCGACAAGCTGTCCCGCGGCATATATGTGATGCTGCGTGAAGGCACGTGCAGCCATGACCTGGCCAACCTGTCTCCGATGCTGCTGGAAAACCCCGCCCGTGCCCGCCGCTGCTGCTTTGCGACTGACGACCGCGCCCCTTCCGATGCGCTTGCGACCGGCATGATCGACAACGCCTGCCGCGTGGCTATCGAGGCCGGCATCGACCCGGTGGTCGCCATCTCTATGGCGTCCCTTTCCACGGCTGAGGCATTTGGCCTGGACCACGGCTGTCGCGACCCGCATGAGCTCCGTGGCGCGATCGCCCCGGGCAAGCGTGCCGACCTGCTGTTGCTCGATGACCTGACGTTTGCCAAGGCTCCGCATCGTGTCTATGCCGCCGGTGCTCTGGTGGCGCAGGACGGCACCTTTGTGGGCGAGATTGCATCCGAGATGGCCGAGGTTGCGGCCCTTGCCGATGAGCTGCGCGCTTCCGTTAAACTGCCGAAGCTATCGCTCGACGTGTTCGACTATGCCTTTAAGCCGGGCGAGGCCGTGATCGACGTGGTGCCGGGCAAGGCCATCACGGGTATGGCTCGCCCCGAGAGTGCCGAGGGCCTGCGCCGCATTATGCTGATCGAGCGCCACGGCCGCGGCGTGTCGCTGCAGGCCGAGGGCGCCGATGGCGACGGCCCCGCTGGCCTGGGCCTGGTCGGCAAGCATATCGGTCGCGGCTGGGTGCGCGGCTTTACCATCACGGGCGGTGCCATCGCCTCGACGATCGGCCACGACTCGCACAACGTGTGCGTGGTGGGCGACAGCGCGGCTGATATGATGGCTGCCGTCGAGGCCGTGGGCCAGGGCGGCCACGTGCTGGTGCGCAACGGCGAGGTCGTGGCGCGCATTCCGCTGGCGCTCGGTGGCCTTATGAGCGAAGGCACGGCCGAGGACGTTGCTGCGCAGCACGACGACTTTATGGTCAAGGCGCGCGCCATGGGCATTGAGCCGCCGCTCGATCCCATCATGGGCATCATCTTCCTGCCCCTGCCGGTGATCCCGACGCTCCGCATCCGCCCCGAGGGCATGTTCGACGTCACCACCTTCACCTACACCGACTAGTCATTGGGGACGTTCTTAAACGACTAGTCGTTGGGGACATTCTTTGGCGTGTCGCCTGACGCCGCGACCGTGAGACCTCTGGCACGCGTGAGCTATTTGCTAGGTCCATGTAACGTTTGTGACTACGGGGTCTTATTTGAGCTCCCTTTGGGTACGTTGGAATCGGATATACGTCCGATTCCATCAAGCCCGAAGGGAGCTTTTCTATGTTTAAACTGATTGCATCCGATATGGACGGCACACTGCTTGACGAAAACGGCCAGGTGCCTCCCGAGACCTACGAACTGATTTTGGCGCTACGCGAGCATGGCGTGCATTTTGCCGCATCGTCAGGTCGCCGCTACGATCGTCTGTGCGAGTTCTTTGCGCCCGTTTGCGACAAGATGGACTTTGTCGCCGCTAACGGTGCCCAGGTCTACGCCGACGGCAAAATGGTAGACCGTGAGGTGTATTCACACCTGGCGATTCGAAGGCTCGCCCAGGCTGTCGCGACGTTTCCCAATCTGCATCTTGCGCTCTTCGACCGAACCAAGTCCTTTTTGCTCGATGACGAGTGCAAGTTCGTGCGCGAGGTCGATAAGGACCTTCCCAATGCCGAGCGCATTTGGGAGCTGCCCGATCCCAGCGTAAATATCATCAAAGCGAGTATCTTTTGCGACGACGGTGCCGTTATGGACAGTGCGTACGTGCTGCAGCGCGAACTCGGTCAGCTCTTTACTTTTGCGCCTTCGGGTAACGCGTGGATCGATGCTATGCAGCCCGGCGTGTCGAAGGCTTCGGGTATCGCACAGCTCGCGGAGCATTATGGCATTGGGCGCGACGAGGTTATGGCGTTTGGCGACTCGATGAACGATTACGAGATCATTCGCTTTGTCGGCACGGGCTGCGCGATGGAAAACGCGCGTCCTGCACTCAAGGCCGTTGCCGATCGCGTGGTGGGGCGCAACCGCGACCACGCCGTCCAGCAGGAACTTCGCCGTGTTCTGGAGAGCCTCGCCTAATCCGGCAGTTAGGGACGTTCCTTTTAATATGAGCAGGACATTGTCAAGAGGCAAAATCGGGCC
>USGN01000082.1 GCA_900554255.1 uncultured Collinsella sp.
GACCGCTCCGTGGTCGGCCAGTACTTCGAGAACATCGACGCCGTGCTCGACGGTCGCGACCTCAACTACCTGGTCGTCCACCACATGGAGCCCGATCACTCCGCTGGCATCGCCGCCTTTATGGAGCGCTACCCCCAGGCACAGATAGTGGCCAGCATGGGCGCCTTCCGCATGATGGTCAACTACTTTGGCACCGACTACCCCGAGCGTAAGATGGTCGTCAAAGAGGGCGACGTGCTCGACCTGGGCAGCCACAGCCTGACGTTTGTCGGCGCCCCCAACGTGCATTGGCCCGAGGTACTGTTCTCCTACGAGGCCACCGATAAGGTGCTCTTTAGCGCTGACGGCTTTGGCAAGTTCGGCGCCAACGACATCGAGGACCCGGAAGGCTGGGCTTGCGAAGCGCGCCGCTACTACTTTGGCATCGTCGGTAAGTTCGGCAAATTCGTGCAGACCGTGCTCAAGAAGGCCGCCGATCTGGATATCCAGATCATCTGTCCGCTCCATGGTCCTGTTCTTACCGAGAATCTGGGCTATTACCTCGACACCTACAACACCTGGTCGAGCTATCAGCCCGAGGACGAGGGCATCACGATCGCCTATGCGAGCGTGTATGGCCATCTGAAGGCTGCCGTCGAGGAGCTCGCATCTGCGCTCGAGGCTCGCGGCCAGAAGGTCTCCGTCTTTGACCTGGCTCGCGACGACATGGCCGAGGCCGTTGAGGATGCGTTCCGCTATGACCGTCTGGTACTCGCCTCCATCACCTATCAGGGCGAGATCTTCCCGTCCATGAGCACCTTTATCCACACGCTTGCCGAGCACGCCTATCAGAACCGTACGGTGGCGCTCGTTGAGGCCGGCTCCTGGGCGCCCACCGCTGCCAAGGTTATGACCAAGGAGCTCGAGGGCATGAAGGACATCACCCTGGCGCAGAACAAGGTGACCGTCCTGGGTTCGCTCAACGACGCCTCGCGCGCTCAGATCGAGGTTCTCGCCGACGAGCTTTCCAAGTAGCGATATTTCGTTTTTAACGAGCAAAACCACCACAAAGGCACCTTTGTGGTGGTTTTTGTTTAAGCGTCGGCGATGATGAGATTTGGACGGGCGTCGTCGGCGGTCTCGGCGATTGAGGTGGCGACGGCATGATCGGGGTCTCGGTCCATCACGATGGCGTCGACATCGGTCAGCTCGGCAAAACGGTACATGCCGCGTCCGTTGACCTTACTGGCGTCCATGAGGGCGACGCTTTGATGGGCTGCGGCGATCATAGCCGTTTTGGTCTCGGCCATCTGCGGAAAGTCGGTCGTAAAGCCGCAGCCGGGAACAAAAGCGCCAGGGCACATGACGGCCAGATCGGCATGGACCATTTGGAGCGCCTGCATGGTAAGTGGACCGTACAGATAACGATGGCCTTTGCGCAGCGCCCCGCCCAGCATGACGACATCGACCGAGGGCATGCTCTCGTCGATATAATCGGCGATGGTAATGTCGGCCGTGATAACGGTGATGCCGTTGCGCTGATCGAGGAGCCGGACGAACTCGAGCGCCGTGGTGCCCGAGTCGACGAGCAGCGTGTTGCCGTCATTGACGAGCTCGATGGCGCTTTGCGCGATGGCCTGCTTGGCGGCGACGTTGACATTGATGCGGCGATCCTGCGTGGAAACGGTTAGGCGTTTGTGGAGCGATACGGCACCACCATGTGTGCGGCGCAGCTTGCCTGCTTCGGCGAGCGCGTCCAGATCGGCGCGGGCGGTGACGGAGGACACGCCAAAGGTCTGGGCGATTTCTGCTACCTGCACCGAGGCATTATGATCGAGCATTTCCATAATGGCGGTACGGCGTTCGTCGGCAAAAGCGCGGTTGGTGGCTTGGGCCATGCTTGCTCCATTCTCGGCTAAATTTGCAGGAATTGTGTTGACTCTATTTTCGTTCATTTTCTTTTTGGGTAAGAAAACACCTTTCGATTACTTATCTTTTCTATAAAAGAAAGACGCTGAACGCCCAAAATTCAATATCGAACATGTTCACTCGGCTCAAATTTCTTCCGTTTGCTTTTCAAAAATGACTGTATTGACCTGCATGGGCTCAATATCTCGCGCGTGCAAAGCTGCTGAATTTCATACAATGGGCGCAGCAAAACGCAAGGTAAAACGCCTTGTGAACAACTACGCCCGATGTCCAGATGCGGGCGAGGGAGAGGAGCAAACGCTCATGGCACTTGTTACCACCGAAAAGATGCTCAAGGACGCTCAGGCCGGCCACTACGCTGTTGGCGCTTTCAACGTCGAGAACCTCGAGTTTGTTATGGCCGTTCTGGCCGCTGCCGAGGAGACCAAGTCCCCCGTCATCATGCAGACCACCCCGGGCACCATCAAGACCGCTGGTCTGGACTACTTCTACGGCATGGTCAAGGCTGCCGCCGAGCGCGCTTCCGTGCCCGTCGCCCTGCACCTCGATCACGGCGATGGCTATGACCGCTGCATGCAGGCTTTCCGCACGGGCTACACCTCTGTCATGATCGACGGTTCGCACGAGTCCTTCGAGGACAACATCGCCCTGACCAAGTCCGTCGCCGACGCTGGCCGCGCCATGGGCGTGCCCGTCGAGGCCGAGCTCGGTAAGGTTGGCGGCAAGGAGGACGACGGTCCCGCGGTTGAGGGCGAGAGCCCCTACACCGATCCTGCCGAGGCCAAGGAGTTCGTCGAGCGTACCGGCTGCACCTCCCTCGCAATTGGCGTTGGCACCAGCCACGGTGTGTACACGAGCGATCCGCACATCGAGCAGTCCGTGGTCAAGGCTATCCGCGACGCCGTCGACGTGCCGCTGGTTCTGCACGGCACCTCCGGTGTGCCCGATGAGCAGGTTGCCGAGGCTGTGAAGAACGGCATCTGCAAGGTTAACTACGCCACCGAGCTGCGTCAGGCCTACACCAAGGGCTTCATGGCCTACATGGCCGAGAACCCCGCCTGCTTCGATCCCAAGAAGCCGGCCAAGGAGGGTATGCGTGAAATCACCGAGCTGGTTAAGATCCGCATGACCAACCTCAACTCTGTGGGCAAAGCAGAGTAACAGCAAGGGTACTCTGATCCCACCGGACGGTTTGGGCGGGTCCCGTACTTAGTTTCCAAAACGTCCTCGCGCATGAAGGCCCCCGTTGTCTCGCTTCTTCGAAGCGTTGACAACGGGGGCCTTCGCGCTGCGGAATGATTTTGGAAACTAAGTACGGGACCCGCCCAAACCGTCCTGCTCAATCGCCCTTGTGGCGTTAGTGTCGGAAAAATAAGACGTTGCTTTTTGCCCCCTGCGGAAAGATTGGGGAACTAAGCCCTCGTCCCTCCCAAGTTGACCTTCTCGAGGTCGTCGCCCTTGTGGCGTTAGGACTGCGAATTTGGGATGGGAGGGTTACTTGGTTGTTAGGGTTAGTAGGTCGTTGGGGGTTTTGAGGTTGTAGGTGGCGTTTGGGATGTCTTGGTGCGATCCCCATGCTGCTCGGGCAAAATTGACCCCTGCTGATGTTGCGCATTGTTCGTCGTAGACGGTGTCTCCAACGTAGATGACGCTGTTGGGGTTTGCGCCCGTGCGCCGTAGATATTCGAGCATGGGCGCGGGAGCGGGTTTGTGTTCGGTTGTGTCTTCGACAAGGATGATGTGTTCAAAAAACTTATCGAAGCCAAGGGGTGCAATTTCGTCTGTGTATTCGTCGCGCGCACGTGAGGAGACGATGCCAAGTTTGCAGCCGTTGTCGGAGAGTGTTGCGATAACTTCGTGCAAGCCTGGAAACACGCTGATGGTGCTTTTAAAGCTGGCGGCAACTTGGCACCAGCGATTCAACGTTGCCTGCGAGTAGATTCCAAGTTTCTCAAGGGCATCCTTGCCGGGTATGCCGAGGGCAAATTCAAGCTCGTGTCGGGGGAGCGTTTTGCCGGTCTCTTCTTGGACAATCTGGACAAGCGATGATAGAACGCTTTCTTCTGTATCTGCCAATGTCCCATCAACGTCAAATACGATATGGTCAAAGTGCTTCATATGGTTGCTCCTATCCGTTGTTTGCCTGCAAGTTTGATGCAGTGACAGAAGAAGGGCTAGCGGGATTTCTGCCTGGTACTATCGAGATTCTGCCTCGCTGCTCGATAGCTCGAAGGAGTGCATCCCATTTGTTCTTTAAATACCTGGCCAAGATGGCTTGCTGTCGCAAAGCCGCATTGGCGCGCGACTGTCTGGACCGTTCGCGTGGTGTGTGCCAAAAGTTCGCAAGCACGGTTTATGCGGTATGCGCGTAGATATGCCGCCGGGGTCGTTCCTGCACAAGTTTCGATAATGCGGTAACACTCTCTTTCGCTTACGCCGGCTGCAGATGCCATCTGGGGCACATCTATAGCGGCTGCATAGTTTGCGCGGATAAAGTCCAGGATTGCCTTGAACTGTACGTCGCGGCTGGTCATCCAAGAGGCGCCGTCGGAAGAAAAGAGCGGTTCGGTCTTGGCGTAAATCTGAATCCAGAGCTCTGACAAACTATTTCGAAGCGCCATCTCGTTCTGCGGCCGTTGAAGGTCGTGGCTAAAGGAGCTCTTCAGCAAATCGATAAAGGGCATATCGTCGGGATTGGTGGGCGACCATTTGAGCACATCGACGCCTCGACATTGCAGCAAAGGATTGATATAGCGCTTTTGAAGGCGTCCCGCGGGATCGCCGAGCATCGACGGCTGAAAGATATGCAACATTTGAATGGCTGGTGCCGAATTGGCTGATTGCAGCGTGCTGTGCAAAACGCCGCCGTTGATAAAGCCGGCGGACCCTTCCTCAAAGCGTACGTGCTCATGAGCCGCGCGCGTTCGATAGTCAATCGCTCCCTGCTCCATGTAGAAAAGCTCAACTTCGGAATGCCAGTGCCAGGGGACGGAATTGCCCGGATAGCGAGCGAATTCTGCGCGTTCGGCAATATAGGGCCAGTCTTCGGCGGTCTCGGGAAACGCTTCCTCGCGTCCTCCGCGGTGCAATTCTATGTGATCCATGTTTCGCATGGCATCAGTATAAAGCGCGATGGGCTTAGATTGCTCTTGCCTGTTCGGGGAACGCCTTGTCTAGGGATGCTTGGAGCTTTTCGAAGGATGCTCGTAAGTTGAGGCTCTGATCGGCTGAGCGCTTGGTTTTTGTGGTGGGGGAGTCGAGGAGACCGTTTCTCTGTGTCGGGGGGAAGGAGAAAAGGTTTGCATATTTTAGGGATGGCTGCTGTGCTGCGTCATTGGAAGAATGCATGCTTATGCGGCCTCCTCGATGTCCACCAATAGATTGCGCTCGGGGTATGCTGCTAGGTCCCGTGCGTTGGCAGTATTATGCCGCGGCTGCTGCAAAGAAGCGCTAAAAAAAGGCTTAACCTGGTTTGGTGTTACGATGAAACAGCAGGTCAAGGCTATTGAGTAACACTCTTGAAAGGTTTTGAGCTTTGTGGCGCGGATGTGGCTCGCCTGTGTGGGGCGTGTGGATGGCTCGTTCCTAGCGCTGCGGCTCTGCGGCGCGCACCTGCTCGATGACCTTTTCCATGGTGGCGTCGATGCGGTCTTTTTTGAGTTCGCATTCCCAGATGGTTATGGGTGTCCAGCCCATTTGAGTGAGCGCTGCCACCGCGGCGCGATCGCGCTCGACGTTGCGACGGAACTTTGCCTCCCAAAACTCAACGTTGCGCTTGGGCTGGCTAGGGTTGCACTTGGGGCAGCGGTGCCAAAAGCAGCCGTTGACGAAGATGGCGATCTTGCGGCCGGGAAAGGCGATGTCGGGCTTGCCAGGAACCTTCCATTCCAAGCGATAACCCGTAAGGCCCGCGGCGCGCAGGCGCTGTCGTACGAGCAGCTCGGGCTTGGTGTTCGCGCGTTTGTTGCCCTTCATGGACTTTTTTATAGCGGCGCGACGGCGCACGAGTTCGCGCTCGTCAGCGGAGAGGTCCGAGGTATCGATGCCGTCGAGCAGACCTGG
>USGN01000083.1 GCA_900554255.1 uncultured Collinsella sp.
CCCGCTCGTCGACTACGTGCCCGCCAAGGGCAACGAGGGTGAGGACGGCTATGTGCCGGCGCAGCCTGGTGGCCTGGGCGAGGAGGACATGGTGACCCTGGTGCTGCCGTATGCCAAGTCCGCCCGCGACGGCGTGCGTATCTTGGGCGACCTGCTCGAGCGCTACGGCACTTACGAGAACAACGGCATCGCCTTTAGCGACGTGGACGAGATCTGGTGGCTCGAGACCATCGGCGGCCACCACTGGATCGCCAAGCGCGTGCCCGACGACGCCTATGTGACCATGCCCAACCAGCTGGGCATCGACAGCTTTGACCTGGATGACGCCGAGGGCGCCCAGGCCGACCATATGTGCTCCGCCGACCTGCGCGTCTGGATGGCCGAGTGGCATCTGGACCTGACGCTGGGCGTCGAGAGCGACGGCCCGGCTGCCGTCTTTAACCCGCGCGAGGCCTTTGGCTCGCACAGTGACAGCGACCACGTTTACAACACGCCGCGCGCCTGGTACATGCAGCGCTGCCTTAACCCCAGCGACGTGTGGGACGGCCCCGATGCCGACTACACGCCCGAGAGCGACGACATCCCCTGGAGCCGTGTGCCCGAGCGCAAGGTGACCATCGAGGACACCAAGTACGTGCTTTCGAGCCACTACCAGGGCACGGAGTACGACTGCTACGGCAGCAAGGGCACGCCCGCTACGCGTGGTGCCTATCGCCCCATCGGCATCAATCGCAACAGCCAGCTCGCCGTGTTGCAGCTGCGCCCCTATGCGCAGCCGGCCTACCGCGCCGTGCAGTGGATGGCCTTTGGCTCCAACTCGTTTAACGCGCTGGTTCCGCTGTACGCCAACGTCGAGACCATGCCCGAGTACTATGCCGACACGCAGGCTCGCGTGACGTCCGAGAATTTCTACTGGGCCAACCGCCTGATCGGCGCGCTGGCTGACGTCCGCTTCCATGAGTGCGGCCGCGCGGTCGAGGATTATCAGGAGAAGATCGGTGGCATGGGCCACAAGCAGATCCATGACGTCGACGCTGCCGTAGCCGCTCTGCCCGAGGTCGAGGTGCCTGCCGAGCTTGCACGCGCCAACGAGGCCTTTGCCGAGCGTGTTCGCGTGGAGACCGATGCCCTGCTGGGCAAGGTGCTTTACACCACGAGCTGCGCCATGAAGAACTCTTTCGCGATGAATGACAACGTGAGGTAGGGATTTCCCGTCGATCGAATAGCGCTAAAACGCTTTGTCGCTTTCGCTCAATCTTGGGTACAAGAACGCCAATGCAGTTGTTTGTGATTGGAGATAACCATGGTTATGAAACTCGATCAGCTTGTTAACGGCGCCATTAACGTGGGCTTTGGCGCTGCCGCCGTTGCTGTCGAAGGCGGCAAGAAGGTCCTCGACGACCTTAACACCAAGGGCGAGCAGGTCCGCAAGGACACCGCCACCCCCGATATCGCCCGCAGTGTGTCCGACATGTTCGAGCAGGCCGGCGGCACCATCTCCGACCTGACCGAGCGCCTGGGCATGCAGGGCGAGACTGCGGCACAGCGCGTGCTCGACGAGCTCATCCTGGCCCGCGTCCGCGTTATGACCGCCCCCGAGCGCACGGCCTTCCTGGCCCATGTGCGCGACATCGTCGATTCGGTCGAGGACAACGTGACCTCGGTGCCCGTCGAGTCCGTTGAGCCCGACGATGCGAAGGATACCGAAGAGGCCGAGTAGCAGCGCAGATGGCAGATTCCACCACCGATTACAACAATCTAGATCCCTTGGGTGACGAGGCGGCGGTTGTCGATGAGGTCGATGCCGCCGTCTCGGGCGCTCGCAAGAAGCCGCGCGCTGTCGATATGGTTCCCGAGGAGCCCGACGCGATGGCGCCGGACGAGGAGTATCAGCTCACGCCGGCAGGTCGTCGTGAGCGCATTGGGCAGATCGTTTGCTTAATCAAAAAGTATCGCGTCTGGGACAACCTCACGCCGGTGCGCCTGCGCCGCCTGCTCGAAGAGCTCGGCCCCATGTTCGTCAAGATGGGGCAGATTCTGGCCAACCGGTCCGAGATTCTGCCGCAGCGCTTTTGCGATGAGCTGCGCCGTCTGCGTTCCGACGTGGAGCCGGTGCCGTACGAGGTCGTACTCAGTTGTCTGGAAGAAGAATACGGCCTGCGCCTGGGGGAGATGTTCGATGCGATCGACCCCAATCCGCTTGGTAGCGCATCGCTCGCGCAGGTGCACCGCGCCCGTCTGGTGACCGGCGAGGACGTGGCCGTTAAGGTGCAGCGCCCCGGTGCGCAGCAGGTTATGGCACAGGACATCGATATCATCCGCTCGGTGGTGCGTATCGTTTCCAAGTTCGTCAACACCGATCAATTCGTTGACCTGCACGGCGTAGTCGAGGAGTTGTGGACCTCGTTTCGCGAGGAGACCAACTTTTTGGCCGAGGCCAAAAACCTCAACGACTTCTACGAGTTCCATAAGAGCGTTCATGGCGTGACGTGCCCTAAATCCTATCTGGACCTGTGCACCGAGCACGTGGTGGTTATGGACTACGTCGACGGCATTTCGATCGCCGATCCTGAACGCTTGGTGGCCGAGGGCTATGACTTGGAAAAGATCGGTGCCGCAATCGTCGAGGATTACTCGACGCAGGTGCTCGATGACGGCTTTTTCCATGCCGACCCGCATGCGGGTAACATCATCCTCAAGGACGGCACTGTCTACTTTATCGACCTGGGCATGGTCGGGCGCATGTCGAGTCACGACCGCGGTATCGTCAAGGATATGATTTTCGCCGTGGCCGAGGGCGACGTGCCCAAGCTCAAGGACTCGCTCATGCGCTTTGCCGTGACGCGTGGCGACTCGGCTGAGCTCGATCATTCGGCCTTTTTGTCCGATTTGGACTTTATCGTGGCTGACTTTGCGGGCCTTGACCTGAAGGATTTGGATATCGGCGAGTTTTTGACCTCGCTGTTAAACCTCGCGCGTAAGAATGACGTTGAGCTGCCGAGCGTGGTGACGATGTTCGCCCGCGGCATGGTGACGCTCGAGGGCCTGCTGACCGAGTACATGCCCAACGTCAACATGATCCAGATCATCCAAACCCACATTAAAAACGAGACAAGCACCTATGCGCGCGTGCGCGACATGGGGCGCGATCTTGCCGCGAGCAGCTATCGCGCAGCGAAGGGCTCACTCGAGGCGGCTGAGTACCTGGGACTGGCTTCGCGTATGCTCACACGCGGACAGCTTAAGGTGAACACGCAGATCATGAGCAGCGATAAGGCTCTGCGACAGCTGGGCGGAATTATCGACCGCATGTCGATGGCCATCGTTATCGCCGGTCTGTTTATCGGTTCGTCGGTGGTGTACTACGCGCGCATCGAGCCGGTTGTGTTTGGTATCCCGGTCATTGGCTTTATGGGCTACGTCAGCGCACTGGTGCTGGCGCTTATGCTGGGCCGCAATATCTGGCTCAACAGTCACGGCGGCAAACACTAGAGGCTGCGACCGTCACCGCATTTTCCTATCGCAAACAATAGCTTTTACCTTGGGCTTCGCCTGCGTGCGAGGCCCTTTTGCGTGATACCATTTTGACGGTAATAATCGATGGCCTAGATGGTGGTGCGGAGACGCACGAATGCGCGGTTTACCTGCGCGTTTGGGAGAATTGGGGTGCAAGTCCCCGGCTGTACCAGTAACCGTAATTCCTCTTGGCTCGGGATGTTCGCGTCGCAGATCGGACGACGTGCCCGAGTCGTTAAGGTTAAGTCGGATCGCCTCCCATCTTGCATGCGGCTGCGGCGTATGCCGCCGGTGTGCATAGGGCTCTGGAGGGAAGGGGGACCCCGATGGGGGAACTCGAGCGCAACATGCGCGATGACGTGGGGCAGCCGCTGGGCAATGCTCCAAGTACAGACAATGGGGGACAAATGGATATGTTTGAGGACGAGCGCGAGCGCGCCTCGCTGCATCGCCGTGGCGCGATTGCACGCGGCGTAGCCAAGCGCGGCCTGGTGGCATTCCTGGCCTTCGCGATGGCCTTTGGCACCACGCCGGCTCAGCTGTGGGCCGAGGGCGCCGAGGGCATTGCCGAGGCTGTGGCTCAGGCTGCGACGCCGGACGAGAACGGCTCTGGTGAGTCCGCGACAAGCCCCGCTGCCGACCTCAATGCGAGCGGCGTGGTGGCGAATGGGGGCACTGCCGAGCAAGATGCCGCCGCGACAACTTCGGGCCCTACCGACAAGACTGAGGACGATAGCGCTGCAGGCAATGAGGCGCCGGTTGCATCGACGTCCGATGCCTCGAAGCAGGACGCCGCCGTTGTCTCTGCCGCTGGAGAGGCCAAGACTCAGCCTGCCAAGGCCGAGAGCCAGGATGTCTCTGCCACGTGCTCCGTCGTCGGCACCGACGCCAAGGGTGCCCAGCAGACCTGGGCCGCCGCGCAGCGGATCACGCTGAAGGAGGGCTCGACCGCGGCCGACCTCTCCGAGCAGCTCTTCAAGCAGGCCGGCCTCAAGGCCGACTACGACCCCAACGGCACCTGGGGCTGGGCGCTCAACACGATCACGTCGCCCTTCGATAAGGACCGCAAGCTCGGCTACGACTCGGCGACCGGCGCGTACTGGCAGCTGTTCGTCAACGGCAGCGCCGTCGTCTGGTGCTACTCGAAGTACGGCGACCCCGCGCCCGAGCAGGTTTCCGTCACGATGGAGATTATTGGCAAAAAGGCCGAGATAGCTCAGCGTTGGACGAGCCCTTCGACCCAGGTGTTTGCTAAGGGCACGTCGATTAAGGATGCCTCTGCTGCTTACTTCGATGCCCTTGGCATAAAGTCAAAAATGTACGACCAATTTGGCTATTGGGGCGTCTATAGTCTCGTATCTCCGCTTGATGGCATCGAGCTGTCGGGTGCATGGTCGTTCTTTGTCAACGGCGTTCCTGGGTCTCAGCTCGATAGCGATTATGTGCTCAAGTCTGGCGACAAAATCGTTTGGGCTTTTGCTCCCGGCGATACTGTGCCCGGCGTCGACAGTGTTGTTGTTGACCCGGGTGCCTCACGTCCTAACTGGGATAGCGATTGGCCTGGTTATACGAACGCCGACAAAGTAACCGACGCTCCTGTGCCCACGAAAGACGCTGAGGCAAAATGGGTGAGCGAGCTCAAAGGCTCGAGCGAATGGAGCAAGGGTATTTCCGACCCGTTGCTGGTCGGTGACTACCTCTACGTGGCCGTTGGTTCCAAGCTGCTCAAGAAAGATGTCGACACGGGTGAGACCGTTGCCGAATCGCCTTTGGCGGCAAAGATCGATTCGACCTCGCGTATGGTATACACTGGCGGCGTGATGCTCGTGCCGCTTTCGAGCGGTCGCCTGCAGGCGCTGACGGTTGATGCTCTGGCGACGGTTTGGGTAACCGATGAGTTGCCTGCTGGCCCCGATGGTGCTCAGCAGTCTCTTGCGTCCATTACGGTTCGTGACGGCTTTGCCTACTTTGGGACGGCATCGGCCAGCTGGTCCGACTCGAGCGACGGCTACCTGCTCTGCGTGCGCATCTCCGATGGCAAGGTTATGTGGCAGCATAAGAACGAGAACAGCAAGGGCTATTACTGGGCCGGCTTGGCGTTCTCGGGCAATTATGGCGTCATCGCAGATGATTCCGGTACGGTGAGCACGGTCGACCCCGAAACTGGAAAGACCGTTGCGTCGCTCAAGATTGCCGAGCGCGTGCGCACGACGGTGCTGGTCGATGGATCGATTGCCTATGTCGTGAGCGCCGATGGCGTTTTGCATAAGCTTTCGGTTGGAACGGACGGAACCCTTTCTGAGCTTGGCAAGGTGACGTTTGGTGGCAGCTCGACCTCGACGCCGGTGCTGGCCAACGGCAAGATTGTGGTCGGAGGC
>USGN01000084.1 GCA_900554255.1 uncultured Collinsella sp.
TGAGCTGGTCCATCCGCGCGTTTGATCGGAGCGACAAGGTCGGCCACATCGTCGTGGTTTGCCCTGCCGAGCGCCGTGCCGAGATGCGCCGCCTGGCCATCGACCCGTTTGACTATGACACGCCCATCAGCTTTGCCGATGCCGGCGATACCCGTCAGGATTCCACCCGTGCCGGCGTGCATGCGGTTCCGGCGGGTTTCGAATATGTCGCCATTCACGACGGCGCTCGTCCGCTCATTACCACCGAGGCCATCGATCACGCTATCGACGTGCTTGTGGGCGACCGTTCGCTCGACGGTGTCGTGTGCGGTCAGCCCGCGATCGACACGCTCAAGATCGTCGACGGCGATAATATCGTCGAGACGCCGCCGCGCGAGCTCTATTGGGCCGCGCAGACGCCGCAGATCTTTAGCGTCGACGCCATGAAGCGCGCCCACACCGCAGCTATCGCCGAGGGCTTTATCGGTACCGACGATTCATCGCTGGTCGAGCGCATGGGCGGGCGCGTCCGCTGTGTCCAGAGCCCGCGCGATAACCTTAAGGTGACGCTGCCCGAGGACCTGCGTCCCGTAACCGCGATTCTGCTTGGCCGCATGGCCGAGGGAGAGGACCTTCCCTATGTTCAGTAACCTGCGCATTGGCCACGGCTACGACGTCCACCGTTTGGTGGAGGGGCGTCGATGTATCATCGGCGGGGTCGACATTCCCTACGAGCGCGGCCTGCTGGGCCACTCGGATGCCGATGTGCTCGCGCACGCCTTGGCCGACGCCATTCTGGGCGCCTGCCGCGGGGGAGACATCGGCAAGCTATTCCCCGACACCGATCCTGCCTACGAGGGTGCTGATTCGATGGTGCTGCTCGCTCGCGTGATGGACTATGCGCGCGAGCTGGGCTTTGAGTTTGTCGATGCCGATTGCACCATTGCCTGTCAGCAACCCAAGATCACCCCGCACCGCGATGCCATGCGCGCCAACCTCGCCCATGCCCTGGGCGTTGACGTCGAAAATGTAGGCGTCGCCGCCACTACGACCGAAAAGCTCGGTTGGGAAGGCCAAGGCGAGGGAATCGGCGCTTGGGCCGTCTGCCTGCTACAGAAAACCGTTAAGGAGTAACGAATGCGTATCTACAACAGCGCTACCCATAAAAAGGAAGAGTTCCAGCCCATCGAGTCCGGCAAGGTTCGCATGTACGTGTGCGGCCCCACGGTCTACGACAACATCCACATCGGCAACGCCCGCACGTTCATCAGCTTTGACGTAATTCGTCGCTGGCTCATCGCGAGCGGCTACGAGGTCACGTTCGCCCAGAACCTCACCGATGTCGACGACAAGATCATCAAGCGCGCCAACGAGCAGGGCCGTACGGCCGCCGAGGTCGCGACGGAGTTCTCCGACAAGTTCATCGGCGTCATGCGCGCCGCCAACGTGCTCGATCCCGATGTGCGCCCCCGCGCCACCAAGGAGATCGGCCCCATGATCGCCATGATCAAGACGCTTATCGAGCAGGGTCACGCTTACGCAGCCGATAACGGCGATGTGTACTTTGCCGTGCGCAGCGATCCCAACTATGGTCAGGTCTCGGGCCGCAACATCGACGACCTTATGGTTGGCGCGCGCATCGAGGAGAACGAGGACAAAAACGACCCACTCGACTTTGCCTTGTGGAAGGCCGCTAAGCCCGGCGAGCCCAGCTGGCCGAGCCCCTGGGGCGAGGGCCGTCCCGGTTGGCACACCGAGTGCGCCGCCATGGTGCACCGCTACCTGGGCACTCCGATCGACATCCACGGCGGCGGCTCCGACCTTGCCTTCCCGCATCACGAGAACGAGTGCGCCCAGGCCACCTGCGCCTGGCACCAGGGCTTCTCCAACACTTGGATGCACACGGGCATGCTGCTGGTAGACGGCGAGAAGATGTCCAAGTCGCTCGGCAACTTCTTTACGCTGGCCGAGGTCCTCGAGCAGCACTCCGCTGCCGCCCTTCGCCTGTTGATGCTGCAGACGAGCTATCGCTCGCCGCTCGACTTTTCTTGGGAGCGCCTGGAGGGTGCAGAGAACTCGCTCACGCGTATCGCCGGTACGGTCGAGAACCTGCGCTGGGCCGCGAACCATGCGACGGCCGATGCCGATGCGGCTGCCGCCGAGGCGTTTGCCGCCAAGGCCGCCGAGACTCGTGCCACCTTTAAGGAGTGCATGGACGACGACTTTAACACCGCCGGTGCCATGGGTGCTGTCTTTGGCTTTGTCACCGAGTGCAATCAGTATCTGGAGCAGGCGGGCGATGCTGCCGACAAGGCCGCAGTCCTGGCTGCCGCCGATACGCTGGCCGAGCTGCTCGATACGTTTGGCGTTGAGCTTCCCGAGCCCAAGGTCGAGTTGCCGCTGGGCCTGCTGGGCGTTGCCGCCGGTCTGGTTGCCTATACGGGCGACGACGTGGACGAGGCTGCTGCCAAGATTCTCGAGGCCCGCGCCGAGGCCCGTGCCGCCAAGAACTGGGATCTGGCCGACGCCATCCGCGACCAGCTCAAGGACCTGGGGCTGACGATCGAGGATACTGCCTCCGGCACTCGTATTAAGACTCTCTAGTTATTTGTCGACCGTTCGAGGTGCGGCAGATTGCCTTGAAAGAGGAGGGCATAGACCTGGTGGTCATGCCTGACGATTGAAAGGCAAGGTGCCGTGGCTCGGACGGTCGATTCTTGTTCGTTATCTATTTAAGGAGGCCGCTTTATGGCCGACAATCGCAAGCGTGCACCGCGTGGAGGCAAGCAGACTGCTTCTGGCTCGCGTCCGATTCGCCGCAACGACCGCGCTGCCGCTCCCAAGGGCCAGCGCGAGCGCTCCCAAGCCCAGGCTGCGCGTCCGCAGCGCGATCGCAACCGCGACAATGTTCAGGTCCCCAAGGGCGAGTTTATCGAAGGCCGTCGTGCTGCCGCCGAGGCGCTACGCACTGGTTTTCCCATCAAGTGCGCGCTCATCGCCGAGGGCGGGGAGCGCGATGCCGCCTTGTCGCGCCTGGTCGACGACCTCAACGCCGCAGGCGTCCACATTAAGTATGTGCCGCGCGCGCAGCTCGATGCGCTGTCGAGCCATGGCGCTCACCAGGGCATCGCGCTCGAGGTTGGCAACTTCCCCTATGCCGATGTCGTCGATATTCTCGACCGCGCAGGCGAGGGCCCGGCACTTGTCGTGGTGCTCGACCATGTGACTGACGACGGCAACTTTGGTGCCATCGTGCGCTCCGCCGAGGTTGTGGGCGCGGCCGGCGTCATCATCGCCAACAAGCGCGCCGCCGGCGTGACCGTGGGCAGCTACAAGACTTCAGCCGGCGCCGTCATGCATCTGCCTATCGCGCAGGTGCCCAACATCGCCCGTGCGCTCGACGATTTTAAGGCCGCTGGCTTTTGGGTGGGCGGTGCCTCCGAGCATGCCGAAGGCAGTTGCTGGGATGCTCCCTTCGAGGGCCGCGTGGCGCTCGTCATGGGCTCCGAGGGCGACGGCATCTCGCGCCTGGTGCTCGAGAAATGCGACTTTTTGACCAAGCTTCCCCAGCGCGGCATGACCGAGAGCCTCAATGTTGCCCAGGCGACCACGGCGCTGTGCTTTGAGTGGCTGCGTCGCAACGCCGGCGAGCTCATGGGGGAGGAGTAGCGCATGTCCAAGAAGAACCGCGCCAAGTCCAAGGCCAAGCGCTTTGGCGAGGGCTCGGCCAAGCCGATTGTTTCGGCCGCGACCTACGGCGTGGGCGGCAATGCGTTTGCGCAGGCCATCGCCGACCCGGTCTCGACGGTGCACTCCAACAAGCCCGAGCTGCTGGTGGTCGACGGTTACAACGTGATCCACTGCACGCCGCGCTACGAAAAGCTCGTGTACGACCATTCCGACGATCCGTATTCCATCGACGTCCACGATATGGCGCGCACCGCCCTCATCAACGACGTCGCCGCCTTTGCTCAGGGCCGCTACGAGGCCGTAATCGTGTTTGACGGCGCGGGCAATATCTCCAGTGAACGTCCCAACCTGCCGGCCCGCGGCGTGCGCATCGAGTTCTCGCCGACGGGTGTTTCAGCCGATACCGTGGTGCAAAAGCTCTGCATCGAGGCGCGCGAGGAAGGCCGCGCATGCTCTGTGGTATCGAGCGACGGCACGATCCAGGCCGTCGTCATGGGCAAGGGTGTCACGCGCATCTCGAGCCGTATGCTGGTGGACGAGATCAAACAGATCGATAACGACGTTCACGAGGCAGAGGAAGCTCCGCAGATCAAGATGACTCTGGGCAGTCGCCTGAGCCCCGATGCCCTGGCCAAGCTCAAGGCCCTGCGCGGGAGGTAGGGAAGTTGGCGGGGCAATGCTGCCTCGCTAACTCCATTCAGCGATGTCGATCATTCTTTCGAGGCGCCACGTTAGCGCCTTTTTTAGATATGGCAGCCTTGCCGTGAGCGCGTCGTTTCTGGAAAGAATCTCGATTGCCTCGTCAACGAAGCCTTCGAGTTTGTCGCCGTCAAACCAGCCCATGTCCTCGACGAGCAACATTTGTTGGGCGGGGCTTGAATGAAATTGTGCGCTGGTAAAACTGTGCTCTCCCGCCCTAAGCTCCTCTAGTGATATGTTGCACCAGAGCGATGAGCCCGAATCGAAGATGGGGGCAGGTCTGCAAGCTTGCGTGTTTACGTTTCGCACGAGGCCGAAGTTGCGCCAATGACGATCGTAGTTGGCAATGATGTCGTCACATACGATCATGCGGTCAAGGGCATCCTTGACGCCTGTCACCCCGAGCTCCTCGCAGTTTGCTACGTATCGCTCGTAGTCGGTTAGTCGTTCATCTGCGTTTGCGTGCTGGTTTACATAGAACGCAGGGACATACTCTTCTTCATCAGTTAAGAAGACATCGCATATGCTCAGGGCGGAAGTGCCCGTGCCCTCGAGCGAGTAAGGCACATAATCGCAGGCGTTTAGGATGCGACGGTGGAGCGCGGTCGCCACCAGCTCGTTATAAGGTTCCTGGTCCAGGTGCGCTCCTGCCTTATGCAGAATTCGACGTTCGCCCTCGCACGTCCAGTACTTTTGAAGATTGCCGTCCGAGGTGTTATCGGGCTTTGCGGCAGCCGCTTTTCCCTCTGGGGCAAAGGGTGCAATGGACAGTGAGACGTCATCAAAGGCGTTATTGAAGAAGTTGATATCCTCCCAGGTGAGACCGGAACCTTGGGGCCTAATCCAATACTGGTCGGATAAGGAGAGGCCAAGATTTCGCTGTACGAGTTCATCGGGAACATCGACTGCGGCTTCTGCAAGCAGGGAGGCAAGCCCAATGCGTGCGAGCGGGATACCGCGGCCGCGCCACCAGATGCGGAAGGAGTCGAGCGATATGGGGCTATTAGGGCCAAATACTCCAATAGGGGCGTGGGCGTAATCGATGTCGGCACCGATGTGGGTAAAGTCTTTTCGCGATGTGCTGTAGACCAGCTGAGCGACTTCGTACGTGCGGTTCATGAGGGTGAACGCGATCTCGCTCTTACCGTGGCCGCGGCGGGGACGTCCCCCCGTTTTGGTCACGGAGCGGAGTCGCGTGTCTACGCTGTCTTTGTCGATAAGCCACACGCCAGAAGCCTTGCGGGCGGTCAGCGCGCCGTTCTTAATGAGCTCCTGCACCCTGCGCGGGGTGATGCCGAGCAGCTCGGCTGCTTCCTTAGTAGTCAACATCGAGAAACCCTTCGCCAGAACGAATAGTTTTATATAGC
>USGN01000085.1 GCA_900554255.1 uncultured Collinsella sp.
GCCGCCAAGAAGCAGGCCCTGTCCGACGCACAGGCGAAGGCCAAGGCCGCCGAGGGCGAGCTGGCTACCGCGAACAAGGCCTTCGAGCGCTTCGCCGGCGCCCAGAAGGCGGTCGACGACGCCAAGGCCGCCTATGACGCCGCCGTCGCCGGCGTCGCCGATGCCCAGAAGCAGCTCGAGGCCGCCAACGAAGCCGTCGTCGATGCGAACCTCGAGATCGTCAAGGCCAAGGCCGAGCTTGCCAGCGATGAGGCACTCAAGGCCGATCTTGAGGCTGTCGACCACAAGGCCTCTCTTGCCGCGGGCACGACGGGTAACGAGAAGTTGGTCAAGCTGAACGCTGCCTACGCTCGCTATAAGGCCGCCGTCGATGCCGCTACTGGTCTCAAGGCTGCTCTGAGCGATGCCGATGCCAAACTGTCCGATGCCAACGACGCCTATGCTGCCGCGCTTGCCGAGCTTAACGATGCTAAGGATGCCCTGGCTGCCGCGCAGGCCGAGTACGACAAGTATCATCCCAAGGCTGAGCCGCAGGCCAAGCCTCAGGTTGCGCAGGCTGCTGCAAAGGCTCCTGTCGCCAAGAAGAAGGCTGCGGACGCTGCGCTCGCCCAGACCGGTGATACCTCCGCGCTTGCGGGCGAGGTCTTCGTTATCGGCGGTATTACGCTCGTGGCCGCGGGCGTGACGCTGGGCGATCGTCGTCGCAAGCACATGTAGTGATTCGGGCGTAGATTCTGCAACGAATTTCGCTTCATAGCAGGAACGCTTCGATAGCTTAACCGATAAGGCCGGCGCGCTGTTAAACGCAGCGCGCTGGCCTTTCTTTGTTTCGATATCAAAAAGCCCGGTCGGTAGCCGCGAAAGCTACCGACCGGGCAAATCGTAGGCAATATGGTTGCTGTCGAGCAGCTGCTCAGCTTAGCCCAGCAGGCTCAGACCGACGGAGACAAACGCTAGGATAACGCCGACGATGGACTCGCCGCCGAGCAGGCCGCTGGCGACAACCAGGCCCTGCTCCTGGAAGGCGGCGTCCTTGGCAGCCCTCTCCTCGTCAGAAAGACCAGCGGTGGCGTCGCGGTGGGCGGACCACTTGTCGTAGGCGAGCTTGACGCAGGAGCCCAGGAATGCCGTGAGTGACATGTAGAACGGCAGGTACACGCCCAGGCCGATCATCATGGCCGGAATGCCGAGCCAGTACATGACGATGCCGGCGATAAAGCCGCCAACGAACCACGGCACGCTCGGGATGCCCGAGACCATGGTGGCGACGACGCTTGCCTGCGCGGCGACAAAGCTCTTGTCGGGGCCAAAGGCGTCCGGGCCATAGGCGGTGACGAGCGCGACCATGACGGCGGCGGCGACCAGGGCGCCCACGATGCCGCCAATGGCTTGGCCGATCCACTGCGCACGCGGGTTGGTGCCCAGCACGGCGCCGGCCTTAAAGTCGTTCATGACGTCGCCCGCAAGGCCGCACGCCACGGCCACGATGCCGGCGATAAAGAACAGCTTGACCTGAGCGATCTGTGCGAAGGCTGCCACGATGAGCATGACGATGAGGCCGAAGATCTCCATGGGGTCGATGCCCGTCTGGCCGCAGCTCTGCGCGCTCATGATGGTGGTGACAAAGGTGAACAGCGTGACGATGACGGCCGGAACGGGGCCAAGGTCAAGCACGATGGCGATGATCACGGCGATGGCGGCAGCGCCCAGGCCGATGATACCGGCGTCGAGCTTGAGGGAGCCCGAGATGAGCGACTGCTCGTCGGTGTCGGTGGAGCTGTCGGCGGCGAGACCGCGGACGATACCGGCGACCTGCGGCAGGATGTCCTTGAGGACGACGGCGACGCCAAAGCCCATCATGAGGCCCATACCCAGGGACTTGACGATGCCCTGCGCAGTCACAACGTCGAACAGACCGGCAGCGGTGCCGCCGACGACGATGCCAAAGTTGCCCAGCAGGGCGCCGGCAAACCAGAAGGCGACCGGGGCGAAGCCCACGAGGAAGCCGACGGAGAGCAGCATGGGCGAGTTGTAGATGCCAAAGGTCACGCCGGGGATATTGAGCGTGCACAGCATGCTGGGCACCACGCCCAGGGCGTCGCGAAGCACACTGTAGATGCCTGCAATGGCCATGGAGCCAAAGAGCTGCTTGCCGGTCTTGCCGCCGGCCTCGGTTGCGCGCAGGGTCTGAGCTGCGGCGTTGCCGGTGGGGAACTCCAACGCGGCGTCCACGATAAAGTGACGGTGGATGAGCGCGGTGGCCAGCAGGCCCAGGATGGTGCCGGCGAGTGCCACGATAAACATGTCGAGCCAGCTGATCTGGTCGGCATAGCCCAGCATCCAGGCGCCCGGGATGGTAAATGCCAGGCCGCCGGCGACCATGGCGCCCGCGGACATGATGGTGTGGGTGACGTTGGCCTCGTTGAGGCTGGCGTTGCCCATGAGCTTAAGGAAGAACAGCGAGATGACGGCAGCGAAGACGATCGGCCAGGGGAGTGCGCCCATCTTGAGGGCGGTGTAGGCCGAGCTTGCCGTGATGATCACGCAGCCAAGGACGCCGATGACGACGCCGCGCAGCGTGAGTTGCCCGCGCATCGAAGCGCGGTTCGAGGGATTGCTCATATAGAACTCCTTTGCGTATATCCGCTTCCCCCGGGAGCGCCGTTACGGATACGGCGCGGGAAGTCGGGTTACCAAGGGCCGCCGCGTGAGCTCGCGCGCGACCGCGCACCAGTATAGCCGCAAGCTAGTCATTTTGGGATGACTGGTTTAGGTAGGCGATATACTGCTGGGCAGACGAAAGGAGCGCCGACGATGCTTAATGGGTGCGCAAATATATTGACGGTCGATGTGGGCAACACGTTCATTCGCTTTGGCCTGTTTGCAGAGGATTCGGCCGCGGCGCAGGAATGTCCGCTTGCGACGTGCGAGATCACCACGCCATCGAGCATCACAGCAGACGAGGCGCGCATGCGTCTCGCGCAGGTCATGGCCGCACTGGCGGCCGATGCGGGCATGCCGGGCGCGCTTGTGCCCACGGCTGCTGTGCTGAGCTGCGTGGTCCCGGCGCTCGAGCGCCCGTGGAAGGTAGCGCTTTCCCGTACCTGCACGGGGCGCGTGCTCACGGTGGGGCCGGGACTTAAGACCGGCATGCCCGTGCACTACGATGACCCGGCCGAGATCGGTCCCGACCGCATCGCCGACGCCGTGGCGGCCCGCGCCGTCTACGGCTCGCCCTGCATCGTGATTGACCTGGGCACGACGACCAATATCGAGGTCATCGACGCGCATGGTACCTTTGTCGGCGGCGTTATCGCGCCGGGCCTGGCCCTCGGCGCCCGCTCGCTTTCGGCGGCAGCAGCGCGCCTGCCCCAGGTTGAGCCCTCGGCGCCAACACACGTCATCGGCCGCAACACGCGCGAGGCCATGCGCTCGGGTGTGGTTTTGGGCGAGGTGGCGCGCATCGACGGCATGCTCGACATGGTGCTTGCCGAGATGCGTGCGACCAAGGCCGCGGGGGAGGGCAGCGTGCCCATCGTCATTACCGGCGACGATGCCGAGGCGCTTGCGGCCCTTGTCGGCCATAGCCTGACGGTCGACGATGCGCTGACGTTGCGGGGTCTCGCCGAGCTCTACCACATCAACCAAAAGTCCCGCCGCGTGTAAAAGTGAGGGCGCCGGTGGGACAAACGCCTCCACCTTCCACCTGCTACAATGGGTCAAACTATTGCGATTTCGGAGGTGTCTGCCATGTCGGACGATCTTCATCAAACCGCGTCGGGCAAGCGCCGCGACGTTATTAGCTGGGATGAGTTCTTTATGAGCGTGGCCATCGCCGCGCAGCGCCGCAGTAAGGACCCCAACACGCAGGTGGGCGCGTGCATCGCCAGCACCAACCACCGCATCCTTTCGGTGGGCTACAACGGCACGCCCTCGGCACTCAACGATGACTTTTTCCCGTGGGGAACGAGCGATGACCCGTTGCAGGACAAGCACAACTACGTGGTGCATGCCGAGGCAAACGCCGTGCTCAACTACCGTGGCTCGCTCAAAGACCTTGAGGGTTCCACGGTCTACGTTACGCTGTTCCCGTGCCACGACTGCGCCAAGATCCTGGCGCAGGTGGGCGTGGGCGAGGTCGTCTACCTGGACAATAAGTATGCCGACACCGATGACGGCCGTATCAGCCGTCGCATCCTCGACTCCTGCGGCATCAGCTACCGCCAGGTCATCGTCGATGTTCAGATTGGTACCGGGGGACAAGCTCAGCAGTAGCGCGTGCCAACGCCAGCTGGCGGCAAAACAGCAAAAAGAGCCCCGTCCCAAATTGACTACTCGTGAAAGTCGCGTCTGCGCGCATGGACGGCTCGTGAGCGGGTACATGGCTGTAGTAACATAGCTTCTGTCCGCGGGCGTGCCCGCGTTATTGTGAGAAAGGAGCCCCTGTGGCTGTTAACGAAGAGCTGCTTAAGAAGGTTCTTGAAGAGATCCGCCCCAACCTGCAGGCCGATGGCGGCGATATGGAGTATGTGGGCGTCGACGACGAGGGCGTCGTCAAGCTGGAGCTGCAGGGCGCCTGCGCCGGCTGCCCCATGAGCTCGCTAACCCTTTCCATGGGTATCGAGCGCATCCTGAAGGAGCATGTGCCCGGCGTTACCCGCGTCGAGCAGGTCAATGTTTCCGGCGAGGCCGAGGACCTGTATGACGAGTACGCGCCGTTCTAAGATGCGAAAGCTGCGGACGGTACGCTCCGCATAGACGTTACGCCCAAATATGCGGCTGCGAGCGTAAGGCCCGCGGCCGCATTTGTATGTAGGGAGCAGGGGGATCGATATGCTCAACGACCTCTACCACATGCTTGATCCCGTCGCGATCTCGGCGGGCCCCATCACCATCTACTGGTACGGCCTGGCCTACGTGGTCGGCGCTCTGCTCACGGCGGTCGTTATGTACCGCACGCAGCGTCGTTGGGGCTTCGACATCACGATCGATGACCTGACGAGCGTCGTGGTCGGCGCGGTCTTTGGCCTCATCATCGGCGCGCGCCTGTTCTACGTCGTCTTTTACGGCGATGGCTACTATTGGGCCCACCCGCTCGAGATCTTTGCCACCAACGAGGGAGGCATGAGCTTCCACGGCGGCCTGGTGGGCGGCATCTTGGGCGGCATCATCGTGTGCCGCATGTATAAGCTCGACGCCTGGACTATCGCCGACCTTGCCGTCATCGGTGCTCCGCTGGCGCTGTGCCTGGGCCGTTGTGCCAATTTCGTCAACGGCGAGCTGTGGGGTAAGCCGACCGATCTGCCTTGGGGTGTTGTCTTTGGCGGCACCGCGGGCGATATGCCGCGTCATCCTTCCCAGCTCTATGAGGCGTTTCTTGAGGGCATTGTGCTCTTCTGTATTTTGCAGGTGCTCAGCCGCAAAAAGCCGCTGCTGCCCCAGGGCACGTTTATGGGCGTGTTCGTGATGGGGTACGGCATCGTCCGCTTTCTCGTTGAGTTCGTGCGCGTGCCCGATGCCCAGTTGGGTTATCTGCTGGGCGGCGTCATCACCATGGGTCAGCTGCTGAGTCTTCCGCTCGTAATCGCGGGACTGGCGCTCATCATCTTTGCTCGTCGCCGCAACCAGCCCCAGCGCATCTACCTCGACGCCTAACCACCAAAACCACCACAAAGGGGACAGGCACCTTTGTGGTGGTTTTGCCGAGTTTGATAGGTTTCTAGAAAGG
>USGN01000086.1 GCA_900554255.1 uncultured Collinsella sp.
GTTTGCCAGTTGATTGCCTGTGTACTGTAATACCAATTACATCGCTGCATCAAGTATTGAGGTAGCAAAAAGGGCCGCCCCCGCGGAGCGGGACGACCCTTTGCAAGACAGATACGTCTTTAAGGCTTAGAGAAGCTTCTTGAGCTCCTCGGCAACAGCCTGGACCTGCGTGCCGATGATGACCTGGGTAGCACCCTTGTCCATCTTCATGACACCCAGAGCGCCAGCCTTCTTGCAGGCAGCCTCGTCGACCAGATCGGAATCGCCGAGCTCGAAGCGCAGGCGAGTAGCGCAGCAGTCAACGGTCTTGACGTTCTCCTTGCCACCGACGGCAGCGAGAACAGCGGCGGCCAGAGCGGCGAACTTGTCATCGCCAGCAGCGGCGGAAGTGGAGGTCTCCTCGACATCCTCATCCTCGCGACCAGGGGTCATGAGGTTGAACTTGGTGATGGCGAAGCGGAACACGAGGTAGAAGACCAGGAAGGCAGCGATGCCCAGCGGGATGATCATCCAGGTGTTGGCAGCAGCCGGGAGGCTAGCGGAGAACAGGAGGTCGGTAGCACCAGCGGAGAAGCAGAAGCCGGCACGGAAACCAACAAAGTAGGTGATGACGGTGAAGACGCCGTACAGGGCAGCGTACACGACGTAGAGCGGGAAGCACAGGAACATGAAGCCGAACTCGAAGGGCTCGGTGACGCCGCAGACGAAGGCGCAGATGGCAGCGGAGACAACCAGGCCGATAGCAGCCTTCTTGTTCTTAGCGGTCTGAACCATAGCCAGGGCAGCGCCCGGGATACCGAACATCATGCAGGGGAAGAAGCCGGACATGTACATACCGAGGCTCCACTTGACGTCAGCGGAGGTCTCGCCAGCCCAGAAGTGGGTCAGGTCGCCAAGGCCGATGGTGTCGAACCAGAACACGTTGTTGAGTGCGTGGTGCAGACCGGTCGGGATGAGCAGGCGGTTGAGGAAGGCGTAGATGCCAGCGCCGATGCCACCCATAGCAGCGATACCCTCGCCCAGAGCGACGAGCGCACCGAAGATGAGGGGCCAAGCAAAGAGCAGGACGACGGAGACGACGATGCAGATGACGGCGGTCATGATGGCGACGCAACGCTTGCCGGAGAAGAAGGCCAGCCAGTCGGGAAGACGGGTGTCCTTGAACTTGTTGTAGCAAGTGCCACCGATGACGGCGGACAGGATGCCGATGAAGGAGTTACCAGCGATCTTGGAGAACGCGATGCCCTCGGTCGTGGCAAGCCAAGCGGTCTGAGCATCGGCGTCCATACCACGAATGGTACCAACAACAGCGGGGCTCAGGAGCTGCTGGATCATCAGGAAGGCGACGAGGCCAGCGAGGCCAGCGGTGCCATCGTGATCGTCGGCAAGGCCGACAGCGGCGCCGACTGCGAACAGCCAGGCCATGTTATCGATAAGAGCGCCGCCTGCCTTGATGAGCAGGAAACCGGCGGTATAGGCAAAACCGGTAGTGTCACCGGCAGCACCCATGACTGCGGGAGCGAGCAGGTAGCCCACACCCATAAGAATACCTGCGACGGGAAGCGCCGCGACGGGAAGCATCAGCGCTTTGCCGAGCTTCTGGAGGTACTTCATCATATGGTATCTCCTCCAACCTTTCTTTCGTTGTTCACCAACGAGTTCCATGTCCGCGCCTTGTGCATACCGGCTTCTCCGCTTGCCGGCATTGGTGCGCAAACTTAGACAACCCAGTCCCTTTTCTCGGGTTGCTGGTATGTACGGTAGCACACACTCAATTCAAACGTCCACCACATTTCGTTCAAATTACTATATCGTTGCCAAACGGTTATTTTTGGCCCGTAAACGGTAATTTGCGCAGGTAGATGTGCTGCGTTTCTTTCATTACCAAACTAATTCTTAGCAATTTCCATTCGATTTCATCTACCAGTTTGGCCGAAATCGTTTTCACTTTACATGAATAAAGTCTCCAAGAATTTGTATATAACCTCTCCCCTACCATCCTCTTCCCCGCCCTTCCCTACAACGCAAAAAGCCCCCTAGAACGATGTCCGTTCTAGTGGGCTTCATCAGATATTTCGGCTTCGTACTCGAAGGCTCAGGCGTTCTTTACGCAAACAGGCCGTAGATGCTGATGTTGGCCTTGGCGTAGAGGCCGTTGGCGTACTCGGTCCACTTGGAGCTGGCGCTCGAAGCCTGCGAAGAGTACTGCTGGTAGGCGGTGTAATAGGCGGTCATAGCCTGCTTATAGGTAGCGCTATCGGCCGTAAAGGCATCGTCAGCGAAGGCCTTGGCGTAGGTGCTATCGGCGTCCTTCCAGGTGCCCTTTTCGCTATCCCACTCGTCGCCGGCAAGTTTGATGATGTAGTCGGCGTAGTCCTTGCTCGCGGTCTCCTCGTTGCCGTCAGCAGGCTCGGTCGGGGCGGTCGGCATGCTTGCGGAGCTATCGCCCACCTTCTTCTTGTAGAGCTTCTGCAGCGTCGCGGACTGACGGACGATCTGCTTAGCCTGATCCTTGGACACACCATACTGCGTGGCCATGGTCTTGTAGTCGGAGGTGCCGATGGAATCCTCGGCGTACTTCTTCATTTCCTTAGAAGAGACGGTGATGCCCTCGTCCTCGGCAGCGTCCAGCAGAATCTGGTTGCGCACGTAGGACAGGATGACGTCGGCAGAGGGAGCGGTGTAGTTGCCATCGCTATCCTTGACGGTGTCGAGGCTGTACTGGCTCTCAATGGCCTCGCGCGCGGTGATGTCGCTCTTCTTGCCGTTGTAGCTGTAGCTTGCCACGGTCGAATCGAGCTGGTCCTCGGTGAGGGTCGCCGAGCCGACACCCTTGCCGCCAAAACCACCGTTGCCGATAAAGAAGCCGACCACAGCAGCGATCACGACTGCAACCACGAAGGCGGCAATCATCGTCTTCTTGTGCCTGGACGCATGGTCGTCTTCGTCGGAGTCATCGTCCTCGTCCTGTTCCTCGGGCATGAGGTTCTCGTCGGCGGCGTCCGCGGCGATCTTTGCCTCCAGGCGAGCGTCCTCCTCCTCGGCCGTCGTACCGGCAGCAATGTGCTCGGCAGACGTACCGGCGACCAGATCGATCTTCTCCTCCTCATCACCGTCGGGGCCTTCGCCGCGCTCGATGATCTGGATGCCGTCGATCTCGTCCTTCTCGTCCTTCTTTTGAATCAGACCCATATCAGTTACTCCTTGTTAGGAAACATAGTCCGCAATAGAATACGCCCGACAGAGCGCCGGGCGTATTGATTCTCAGGTTATACGCAAACACTTAAGTACTATTTAGGCGTTTGCAGTCTGCATGCCTTAGGCCAGGTGCGCGATAACGGCATCGGCAAAGGCCTGCGTACCCACAGCGCCCTCAACGGAGCCGGTCTGGGCACGACGCACGTCACCGGTAACCTGCTCGCCCTCGTCGAGCGTGGCAGACACGGCGGCGCGAATGCGATTGGCAGCGTCGTTCTCGCCCAGGTGATCGAGCATCATCGCAGCAGAGAGGATCTCGGCCGTGGGGTTGGCGATATCCTGGCCCGCGATATCGGGCGCGGATCCGTGCGTTGCCTCAAAGATTGCGCAGTCGGCACCGATGTTGGAGCCAGGGGCCATACCCAGACCACCCACTAGGCCGGCGCACAGGTCGCTCACGATGTCGCCGTACAGGTTGGGCAGCACCAGGACATCGAAGTCGTTGGGGTTCTGGACCAGACCCATGCAGGTGGCGTCGACGATCTTGTCGTTGAACTCGATATCGGGATAGTTGGCGGCCACCTCGCGCGCCACGCGCAGGAACAGGCCATCGGTCGCCTTCATGATGTTGGCCTTATGCACGGCCGTCACCTTTTTGCGGCCGCAGCGGCGGGCATACTCAAAGGCATACTCCACAATGCGGCGGCTCTTGGCGATGGAGATCGGCTTAATTGAAATGGCGGAATCTGCGGCGAAGGTCTTCTGACCCGAGCGCTCGACAAGCTGCGAGAGCTCCTCAACCTCGGCAGCGCCCTCATCGAACTCGATGCCGGCGTAGAGGTCCTCGGTGTTCTCGCGCACGATGACCAGGTCGACGTCGCGGAAGCGCGAGCCGTCGCCCGGCTGCGACAGGCAGGGGCGCACGCAGGCGTACAGGTCGAAATGCTTGCGCAGGGCGACGTTAACGCTGCGGAAGCCCGTGCCGACCGGCGTGGTGATGGGGCCCTTGATGGCAACCTTGGTCTCGGCGACCGCATCGAGCACATGCTGGGGCAGCGGCGTGCCAAACTCGTCCATGACGCCGGCGCCGGCCTCCTGGACGTTCCAGTTGATCTGGACACCGGTGGCCTCGACCACGCGGCGCATGGCCTGCGTAATCTCGGGACCGATACCGTCACCGGGAATCAGGACTACATCGTGCGCCATAATCTGTTACTCCTCGTCTTCGGCGTCGTCAGATTTTTTAACGCTAGCACGCTTCTTCTTTTTGGAGAGATTCAGGCCGAAACGTTTAACAAGCATTTCGCAAATCTCGCTCGAACGGGCCTTGAGATAGCTGCCCTTGCCGTTCTCGGCGTCGAACTTAAGGCGCAGCGCGAGCTTCTCGGCGACCTCGGCGTCGATCTCGCCCTGGCCAAACTCGTACAGGCAACCGAGCATATCGCGATACTCAAGGTCGCCGTGGTAGCACTGGATGGCCTCGTCCAGGATGGGCCAAGCCTCGCGCGAACGCTCGACGCTCGTGGCGCCCCACACGCACAGCAGGCGGAAGGCGGCATAGCGCAGCGTGGAGGAAATCTCGTCGAACAGCGCGGTCTCGGCGCCCTCAAAGGCATCGCCCAGCTGCTCGGGGCAGGTGGTGGCGAGCGCCGCAAGGGCATCGAGGGCCTCCCAGCGGGTCTGAGCCTCGGGGCGGTCAAGTGCCTCGATCAGCGCGGGCACGCAGGGCACGACGCGCTGCGGATCGCGCTCGGCAAGCAGGTGCAGCACGCGGGCGGCAAACTGACGGATGCGGCGCGTGGGGCAGCCGAGCTCCTTGACCAGACGGTCGACGGCGTTCTCGTTCTCCTCTGCCAGCTGAAGCTGTGCCAGCTCCTCATCGGTGAGCTGTTCTTCCTTGTTTTCTGCCATAGTTACCTCTTCTTACTATTTCTTAGCGTGCTTGCCAGCACCCTTGCTGTCATCGGTGACCGAGATGAGCTGTCGGTCGGCTGCACCATTGCGACGTACGCGGCGACGCTCCTCGGCGTCGCCCGCATCGGCGGCGGCGCGGTGAGCCTTGTTGACGTTAAAGACCTCGTCGTGCTTGCGCCACGGACCGACGGACTCGCCAAAACTCATCTTAAGGCCGGCGATAAAGCCGCCGAGCCAGCCGATCGGCGCAAACTGCACCAGCGGGAACAGCGAGAACACCCAGGTCAGCAGGACGACTGCCGCCGCTCCTGCAAAGTTGGCGATCCAGTAGTCGCGCTTGGTGATGACGCGCTTTTCGCACGCCCACTGGCCGCACAAAAAGCCAATGTAGATCGCAAAGAGAAAGAGCACCAGCGCAAGCACCACGAACGTCCAGCTCATGGTCGCTACTCCTCGTGATGGTGGCCGCAGCAGCACTCGTGGCCGTCGTCATGGCCGTGGCCGCCGCAGCACTCGTGGTCCTCGCCATGGTGGTGGCCGCAACCGCACTCGTGGTCGTCGCCGTGCTCGCCGCAACCGCAGCCGTCCTCGTGGGCACCATGCTCCTCGGGACGA
>USGN01000087.1 GCA_900554255.1 uncultured Collinsella sp.
CAGAACCTCGACACCGGCTGCAAAGTCGTGCTCAACGCGCCCGAGACCTCGGCTACGGTCGAGACCAAGGGCATCTCCAAGAGCGGCGGCATCCAGACCTTCCGCAGCTCTATCGTGGCGACACCCAAGGCCGAGGGCTCCAAGGCAACCGTGAGCTGCCAGTCGCTGATGCTCGACGACCAGAGCCGCTCCGATACCATCCCCGCCATGGACATCCGCGCCAAGAACGTCGACATCGGCCACGAGGCCACCATCGGCCGCATCGGCGACGACAAGGTGTTCTACCTGATGAGCCGCGGTATCTCGGAGGAAGAGGCCCGTACCATGATCGTCAACGGCTTTGCCAACCCGGTCTCCAAGGAGCTGCCGCTGGAGTACGCCGTCGAGATGAACAACCTGATCAAGCTCGAGATGGAAGGAGCAATCGGATAATGAAACAGACCACGAACACCGCTGCTACCGCCCTTGAGCAGGTCAACGCGATGCCGGCCGCCACTTGGGGCTGGCTGAAGATGAATCAGACCAAGCTCGAGCTCTCTGACGAGCTTGCCGCCGCTCCCACCGAGGCCGTTGAGGTCGAGGGCTTGGACGAGCAGTTTACTGGCGTGGCAGACGCGTTCGAAGCCGCCATGGACACCATGGCCGAGCGCTTCCCCGAGCGCCGCGCCTCCGCCCCCGGCGACGCCGCCGACCGCGCTCGCATCACACCCGAGACCGAGCTCGACGTGCCCGCCACCTCCATCTACCAGGCCGGCGCCATCAAGCTCGAGGAGGAGCTCTCCCCTGCCGAGGCCTTCGAGACCGGTATGGGTGAGGCCGCCTACGCCTACCTGGCCGACCACGCCACCAAGCGCATCGTTATCGATGTGCCCGCGTACAAGCACGCCACGGCTATCGTGCGCGTGAGTGGCGTCGACGCTGCCGCGGCCATCGCCGCCATCGATGTCGTCGCCCGTCCGCAGGCAACGCTCGACCTGCGCATAGCCCTGGACTCCCCCGTTGCCGGCCAAGGCGTCGTGGGCTCCGTGCTGCGCGTGTGCGCTCACGAGTACGCCACCGTCAACGTGACCTGCACACAGACGCTCGATGACAGCTGGATCGCACTCGATGACACCGGTCTATTCCTAGACGAGGGCGCGCGCGTCAACGTGCAGCACACCGTCCTGGGTGCCGGTGCCAGCGCCACCGGCCTCGCCGGCGATCTGCTGGGCGACACCGCCAAGGTGACCATCGATACCGATTACCTAGGTGCCCGCGAACAGGTGCGCGACTTTAACTACGAGCTGCGCCACCGCGGTCGTAAGACCGAGTGCGAGATCGACGCCAACGGCGTGCTGACCGGCACGTCCAAGAAGGTCTACCGCGGCACCATCGACCTCGTGCACGGCTGCAAGGGCGCAACCGGCACCGAGCGCGAGACCGTGCTGCTCGCCAACAAGGGCGTCGACAACAAAACCGTCCCCGTCATCCTCTGCGACGAGGACGACGTCGCTGGCAACCACGGCGCCACCATCGGCCACGTCCGCGACGAGCAGCTGTTCTACCTCGCCTGCCGCGGCCTTGACCAAAACGCCGCCGAGGACCTGTTCATCCGCGCCAAGCTGGAGGACGCCGCGCTTTCCGCCACCGATGAGCGCACCCGCGCCGCCGTCGTCCGCCTGGGCAACAACCTGATCGATAACTTTGAAGAGGAGCTCGCATGATCGATACCGAGCACGTTAAATGCGATACCTGCACCGCCCCCGAGCCCATGGAGCTCGACGCCAGCGACGAGGCTTCGCGCGGCTGGCCCACCGTAGACATCGAGACCAACCCCTACAAGGCGCAGTTCCCGCTCTTCCAGCAGCACCCCGAGATCGCCTTCCTCGATAGCGCCGCCACCGCGCAGCGCCCCGCTTGCGTGCTCGACGCCGAGCGCGACTTCTACCAGCGCATGAACGCCAACCCGCTGCGCGGCCTGTACTCGCTGTCCGTCGAGGCCACCGACGCCATCGCGAAAGTCCGCCAGCAGATCGCCGACCTCATCGGCGCCTCACAGGCCAACGAGGTCGTCTTCACCCGCAACACGAGCGAGTCGCTCAACCTGGTCGCCAAGAGCTTTGCGCCCACGGTACTGGAGCCCGGCGACGAGGTCGTCATCACCATCATGGAGCACCACTCCAACCTGATCCCGTGGCAGCAGGTCTGCCGCGAGACCGGCGCCAAGCTCGTCTACCTCTACCCAACCAAGACCGGCCAGCTCACCACCGAGGAGGTTCTTGCCAAGGTGGGTCCCAAGACCAAGATCCTGGCCGTGGGACAGGTCTCCAACGTGTTGGGCGTCGAGAACCCAGTCAAGAACCTCGGCAAGCTCGTGCACAAGTACGGCGGCTACCTGGTCGTCGACGGTGCGCAGTCGCTGCCGCACATGCCGGTCGATGTGGCCGACCTGGGCGCCGACTTCTTTGCCTTTAGCGCGCACAAGGCCATGGGCCCCATGGGCATCGGCGTGCTGTGGGGCAAGATGGACCTGCTCAACGCCATGCCGCCAGTGTTTACCGGCGGTGAGATGATCGATTCGGTCACCGAGCAGGACGCCGTCTGGGCTCCCGTCCCCGAGAAGTTCGAGGCCGGCACGCAGGACGCCGCCGGCATCTTCGCCACGGGTGCGGCACTCGACTACCTGGTCAACACCGTGGGTTACGAGAACATCCAGGCCCGCGAGCAGGCACTCGTCCACTATCTGATGGGCGAGCTCATGCAGCTCGACTTTGTCCAAATCATCGGTTCCATCTACTGGGACAACCACCACGGCGTTGTGAGCTTTAACGTCAAGGGAATTCACCCGCACGACGTCGCGAGCATCATGGACATGGACGGCGTCTGCATCCGCGCCGGCCACCACTGCGCGCAGCCGCTGCTCACCTGGCTGGGCGTCGAGAACCTTGCCTGCTGCCGCGCCAGCGTGGCCTTCTACAACGACAAGGCCGACATCGACAAGTTCGTCGCCGGCCTGCATCACGTTTGGAGCACGTTCAATGGGTAATCTGTACACCTCCACCACGTTTATGGAGCACAACTCGCACCCCGACTATAAGTACGAGATGGATGCTCCCACGCACGAGCACGACGGTATCAACCCCAGCTGCGGAGACGAGCTCACCTTGCAGCTGCGTGTCGAGAACGATGTAATCGAGGAAGCCTCGTTTACCGGGCACGGCTGCGCCATAAGCCAGGCCAGCGCCGACATCATGGCCGACCTCATCACCGGCGAGACCGTCGAGGAGGCGCGTCGCTTGGCGGGACTCTTCCTCGCCATGATCCGCGGCGAGAAGCTCTCCGAGGACGACCTGGAAGACCTGGACGAAGCCGCCCAGCTCCAGGACATCTCGCACATGCCCGCCCGCGTCAAATGCGCCGAGCTCGCCTGGCGCACCCTCGACGGCATGCTCGAGGGGCAAACAAACCAGTAGCTTATGCCCCGAATCCAAGGGTTTTAATTGCCGAGCCGCCCGTATCGGGCGGCTCTGTTTTTACCTAATGAGCGCGGTGGCACAAAGTCCGCGCGTCCGGCGCCCCGTCTGACATTTGCCACACAGCCAGACGCGAACACGGGCGTTTTCCACAGCACCAAAGGCCTGCGGCAGGGCCCCGGGCCCGCCAAGCAATGCGCCAAGCCCCGTTCTGCGAAGCTCCGACTCGCTTCGCGCCTGCCGCAGACGGGTCCCATAGGGAGCGGCGTGCATTTTTGCGAGTATTCAGCACGCCAAGCTGTGTGTATACGCATCGAAAGCGTTAATCAACATCTTCAGGCGCATATATATTGTGTTTAGAACAAGCATCGCGGTCTGACGGGACGCAGACACGTGCTTCGGGGGCGCAACGGCAGGGATCAATAGCTTCGGGGTCCGCATGTTGCAAGATTGCGTCGGTGCCGACAGCACCACGATGCTGAAAACTCCGTTTTTTGCACGGCGCAGACGGGGGTAGGCACGGGCAAACCCGGACTGAGCCGTTATTTTATGCAAGATGGCGATTGTTCTATGCATATTAAGAAGTGCAGTTACCTCACCAAGCTTTTGAACGCTGGTTGCGGCGTATGGACGACCCCAGCTGCGGTGAAAAGGCGACCTTACATCACGTTTCCGCCAGCCCGCATCGCCGTTCGCGCGCGGGCGCGCACGATACGAGAGACGGTACTTTTGCCAATCCCGGTATACCGCTCAATCTGGCGCACCGTAAAGCCGGCATTGTTCAATCCAACAATAACAGTATCGCGCTGCGCCGGCGGTGCAGTTTTAACCCCGTTGAGCGGAACCCCGAGACTCTTCGCCAACTTGCCGGCAAAGGCATTGCGTTCCCACTCTGTCTCTTTCATATCGCACAGCGCTGGCTTGCTGCCGTCGGGCGTCGAAAGCGAATAGGCAATAAAGCCCTCGGTAGAACCAAAAAGCTCAAGCACGCAAGAAGGATCAGAAAATCCCCTCGCGACATCAGCCGCGTCACCGTCGTAAGCGCACAAATGCTCCGCAAAGCTACTCCAGGGATAACGCTCGATTAGGCTAACGCCCGCCTCCTGCGGATCGGCGTGTACGGAGCGAATAGCCTCCATCACCTGCCAGTCGGTATCGAGCGAGCGCCGGTCAAAACGGTTCTGGAACAGATGGCCTGTGCGCCTCGTGCGTTTATTGAACCGCCGCGCGTACGTCAAAAGCAGCCGGTGCATCGCCGCGCTCATCCTGTCCTCGTAATCTGCAAGCACCAAATGCACGTGATTGCCCATAAGGCACCAAGCGATAACCGTCACACCCTCCTCGCGGCAGCACTCGCGCATCAGCTCCAAAAACTCCCACCGGTCCTCATCGCCCTCAAAGATGAGCTGCTTGCCCGTACCGCGGGCACAGACATGGTAAAAGCCGGTAACCGTTCTCCAAACGCGCTGCATGGCGCTCCCTTCGCCGGGATCTGCTTGCCATCCAATACAGCACGATTGAAGCGTGCCATCAAAACATTCACGCAAAACAATACACTCGCGCGGCCAAAGGCAGTAATCAGGCGGCGAACGGCATCGTTGCAACAGGTCAACCCCCGCAATGCTTACAAGAGCTGACCAATAGCTTGCCCAAGACGGACCCCCTCTACGGAAGTTCACGACCACAGAACATAGAGTTAAACCGTTTCAATTAAAACTTCCGGACTTCTCGCTACGAAAACTGAGCCGTTCGCCGAATATTCCGTGCATTTCGCGGTATTATAGGGGCTGCATGTCATGTCCCTTTCGAAGGGTCGCCCGGCAATCGCCAGCCACGACCCCCAGACGGGACGCCAACACGATAGAGAGGAGAGGCATGCAGTACTCACAGGAAGTGGAGAACATGTGCCCCGTTGCCAAGGGTGCATACCACGGCCCCGCACCCATCCCCGAGGAGGGCAAGTGGGTCCAGGCTAAGGAGATTTCCGACATCTCCGGTCTTACGCACGGTGTGGGTTGGTGCGCACCTCAGCAGGGCGCCTGCAAGCTCACGCTGAACGTCAAGGACGGCATCATCGAGGAGGCCCTCGTTGAGACCATCGGCTGCTCGGGCATGACCCACTCTGCCGCCATGGCTTCCGAGATCCTTCCCGGTAAGACCATCCTCGAGGCCCTCAACACCGACCTCGTCTGCGACGCCATCAACGTTGCTATGCGCGAGATCTTCCTGCAGATCGTTTACGGCCG
>USGN01000088.1 GCA_900554255.1 uncultured Collinsella sp.
CGGACAGGATACTGAAGATTCTTCTTATAAACAAACATGCGTCAACCCTCCGTGCCGCCGCGGTATTCCCACGGCCAGGGACTTTTCAGCCAGGTATACGTTTCCGCGTTGAGAAGATCGCGTTTGGTGATCGGCCCATAGAGCTTTGCATAGCGCTGCGCGCCTTCCTCGGCGAGCCGGAGCAGATCCTGATAGGCAGCAAACGCCTCCGCGTCGCCGGCGTGCGTGTCGAGATACAGAGAAAGATCGTGCGCGGCAAAATCGATCGCCATGAGCTCGGCAAGCGGAACGTTCGGCGCGGCGTCGTTGACCACGTTCCCAAACGGCAGATCAAGCCCCGGGAAAAGCGTGCCGCGTGCAAGCGCTTTGTCCGGCTCATACTGCGCCTGCGCATTTTCCTGCGCAACCTGGGCAACTTCGCCACGCTCTTCGTGGGCATCGCGTTTGCCTCGCTGCTGCTGCTCTTTGGCCTGGCGATTCTGCCCACGATGACGCACTACGCCGACAACCTCGAGACAAGCCTGGTCGCCGAGCACCAGTACACGCTCAAGGCTCCGCTGGAGCTCGAGGGCACTGCCGAGGAGCGTGAGCAGTGGTCGGCACTCGAGCGCTTGCAGTCGGTTGACGGCGCGCTGCTTTCCGCCGCTCAGGATGCCGATGACGAGCTTGACGACGCGGCCGATGCGGCGCAGGCGGCAGCCGATGCCGCGACCAGCGCTCCGTCTGCCGAGAGCCTTGCCGCGGCGCAGGACGCGCTCGCCAAGGTCCAGGACAAGAAGGATGCGCTCTACGCGCGCCTCGATGACCTTGCCGATGCCCTCGGCTGCGACCGCGACGAGGCTATCGACCTGATCGACAAGGCCTCTAAGATCGACACTGACAACGATGATATCCACCCGGTCAATACGACCGACAACGGCGCGGGCGCAATCGCGCAGGCCGAGAAATATGCCGTTTACCAGCTGCAATACAACCGCGGCGATGGTAATGGCGAGGAGACGATTTCCGTCTACGGCATCTCGCCCGATTCGCGCTACTGGAAAGACCTCAACGTTGGCGATGGGCGCGTCGTCTTTGGCGGCGGTCTGCTCGATAAGTTTGGCTGGAGCGAGGGCCAGAAGGTCACGCTCATCGACAAGTACGAGGGGGAGCATTATTCCCTTGAGTACGCGGGCAAGGACTGTGCCTGGGGCTCCAAGTCGGACATGAATATCTATATGAGCATCGATGACTTTAACGAGCTGTTCGGCAATGACGCCACCTACTTTAACGGCTATGTGAGCGACGAGAAGCTCGACTTCGATGCGCGCTACTTTGCCGGCGACACCACGCCCGACGACATGCGGGCCGTGGGCGACCAGTTCATCGGCATGATGAGCAAAATGATCGGCATGATGGTTGGCCTCGCGGTGTTTATCTTCCTGCTGTTTATGTATCTACTGACCAAGGCTGTGATCGACCACAGCGCCCGTTCGATTAGCTATATGAAAGTCTTTGGCTATCGCGATAGCGAGATCTCGCATCTGTACATCCGGTCGATCACACTGTGCGTGGCGGCGTCGCTTGTGCTGAGCTTGCCGGTCATTATCGGCTCGCTCACGGCCATCTTCCGCTCGATGCTGCTCGCCTACAACGGCAATATCGAAATCTATGCGCCCGCTTGGTCCATGGTTGCATGCGTCGGCATTGGCTTTGCGACCTACCTGGTCGTGGCACTGCTGCACACGCGCTCCATCAAGCGCGTCAGCCTGGCCGAAGCCCTCAAGGTGCAGGAGTAGTCATTTAAGAACGTCCCCAATGACTAGGTGAATAGCAAAAGCCCCGCAGTCGGAGCGGACTGCGGGGCTCATGAAGAGAGGCTAGTTTGTGGGCGCTTTGCCTGGCGCCCACGAGAGAGGCAATGGAGTAGAGGCTACTCGTGGATGCGGGTACCGGAGAGGCCGGCCATGGTCTCAGCGGCCTTGTCCAGGGCGCCGATGATGCAGGTGCGGCCCTTGCGGGAACGGGCGAACTTGATGGCAGCGCGGACCTTGGGCTCCATGGAACCCTTGCCGAACTGGCCCTCGTCGGCCAGGCGCTCGGCCTCGTCGGCGGTGATGTCCTCGAGCTCCTCCTGGTTGGGCTTGCCAAAGTTGATGGCGACATGCTCAACGGCGGTCAGCAGGAACAGAACGTCGGCGTCGCAGTCCTCGGCCAGCAGCTCGCCGCCCAGGTCCTTGTCGATGACGGCGGGAACGCCCTTGTAGCAGCCCTTGTTCTCGTAGTCGCGGACGACGGGGATGCCGCCGCCACCGCAGGCGATGACGATGAACTCGTTGTCGAGCAGGTTGAGGATGGAGTCAGCCTCGACGATCTTCTTGGGATCGGGGGAAGCGACGACGCGACGCCAGCCGCGGCCGGAATCCTCGACGAAGACCTTGGAAGGATCCTCGGCCATGAACTCCTTGGCCTGCTCCTCGGTGTAGAAGGGGCCGATCGGCTTGGTCGGGTTCTTGAACGCAGGATCATCCGGGTCGCACTCGATCTGGGTGACGACGGTGGCGGCGTGCCAACGCTTATAGCGCTTGTGCATCTCGCGGCCGATGCCCTGCTGCAGGTGATAACCAATGTAGCCCTGGGACATGGCGCCGCACTCGGGCAGCGGCATCTCGGGGGTACCGATGGCATCGTGGGCAGCGGCGAAGGCGTTCTGGATCATGCCGACCTGCGGGCCGTTGCCGTGGGTGATGATGATCTCATTGCCCTGCTCGATGAGACCGAGGAGAGCGTGGGCGGTGTTGCTCACGGCCTCGATCTGCTCGACGGGGTTGTTGCCGAGGGCGTTGCCGCCAAGGGCGACGACAATACGATCGGGCTTGCCAAGAGGCTTAGACATTGCTGGAATCCTTTCTGTAAAAGGCCTACAACCCATTAATAACCCGCGTCCGTGCGATACGCGAGTTTATTAAGGTTTATATTCTCTTTATCGCTCATTTTATTCATTTTGAAAATAGCGGAACGGTGAACGGTCGTTTTTGTCCGCTCAGCGTACAGAACTCCAGCTCAGACATATCTACGTAATTTACGTGCGACTTTATTTAAATGAAGCGAGGATTATGTCGGATTATGCAAACTACATCTCTGCTAAACACAAAACGGACAGCGCAATATCTTACTCGCGCTATACGAGATTCTATGCACTTATAAGTCGAGTATGCACCCCTGCAAAAACAAGGGGCTTTTCATCCAGCAAAAGGAATAAAGAAGCGCTCCGAAAAGGCGGCAACAACCACGCCCCCATCCATCCCCAAAGTGGCGCGAGTTTTCGCGGCAAAGCCGCGAAACAGCGAAAGGGACGGAATACCCGGCCAACTACGTCCTTCATCCGCCCACACAATCCAAGGACGTAGTCGTAGCAGGATCTGAGGGCTGACCTTCGCGGACACTCCGCAGGACGAAAGAACCCCCGCCGCACGTAGTGCGCAGCGGGGGTTCTTTCATGTCCGAGGACGTCCGCGAAGGTCAGCCCTCAGATCCTGCGGTGGGAGACCTAGGCCTCGTTATACACCGTTTTGAGCTTCAGCAGGTGCTGATAGCGGTCCATAGCAGCCTGCTCATTCTCCTTGAAGAGCTCCTCGGCGCGCTCGGGGAAGGAACGCGTCAGCGAAGCGTAACGGGCCTCGTTCATCAGGAACTCCTGATAACCGCCCGCGGGCTCCTTGGAATCGAGCGAGAACTTCTTGCCGGCAGCAGCCTCGGGGTTGAAGCGGAAGAGGTTCCAGTAACCGCACTCGACAGCCTTCTTCATCTCGGCCTGGCAGTTCTGCATGCCACCCTTCTTGATGGAGTGCATCTCGCAGGGGCTGTAGCCGATGATGAGGGACGGGCCGTCGTAGGCCTCGGCCTCGTGAATGGCCTTGAGGGTCTGAGCCGGGTTGGCGCCCATGGCGACCTGCGCCACGTAGACGTAGCCGTAGCTCATGGCGATCTCGGCCAGGGACTTCTTCTTGGTCACCTTACCGGCAGCGGCGAACTGAGCGACCTGGCCCAGGTTCGAGGCCTTGGAGGCCTGACCGCCGGTGTTGGAGTAGACCTCGGTGTCGAAGACGAAGACGTTGACGTTGTGGCCGGAAGCCAGGACGTGGTCCAGGCCACCGAAGCCGATGTCGTAGGCCCAGCCGTCGCCGCCGAAGATCCAGAAGGACTTCTTGGTGAGGTAAGCCTTGTCGGCGAGGATCGCCTTGGAAGCGTCGCAGCCGCACTTCTCGAGCTCGGCAACGTAGGCAGCAGCAGCGGTCTTGGAGGCCTCGGCGTCGTTGACGGAGTCGATCCAAGCCTGGCCGGCGGCCTTGAGCTCATCGGACGGACCATCGGCAGCGATGATGTCCTGGGTAGCGGCGATCAGCTTCTTCTGGACGGCCTCGTAACCGACGGCCATGCCCAGACCGTGCTCGGCATTGTCCTCGAACAGGGAGTTGTTCCACGCCGGGCCGTGACCGTCCTTGTCCTTGCAGTAAGGAGCGGTGGCAGCGGGGTTGCCCCAAATGGAGGAGCAGCCGGTGGCGTTGGAGATGAACATGCGGTCGCCGGCGACCTGGGTCACCAAACGTGCATAGGCGGTCTCGGCGCAGCCGGCGCAGGAGCCCGAGAACTCCAGGTAGGGCTGCTTAAACTGGCTGCCCTTGACGTTGGCCGCGATGAGCTCCTTCTTCTCGGAGACGTTCTCGACCATGTAGTCCCAAACGGGCTGCTGGTCCATCTCCTGCTCGGTGGGAACCATCTCGAGGGCGCCCTTGGGGCAGACCTTGACGCAGTTGGTGCAACCCATGCAGTCGAGCGGGGACACAGCCATGGTGAACTTCATGCCCTTGGCCTTGGGGCCCATGGCGTCGAGCGTGCGGGTAGCCTCGGGCGCGGCGGCAGCCTCGTCCTCGGTCATCGCGAACGGACGGATGGTGGCATGCGGGCACACATAGGCGCACTGGTTGCACTGGATGCACTTGGTCTCGTCCCAGTGGGGAACGACCACGGCGACGCCGCGCTTCTCGTATGCGGAGGCGCCCAGCTCAAACTGGCCGTCGGCGCAATCGACGAAGGCGGAAACAGGCAGGCTGTCGCCGTCCATGCGATCGATGGGCTCGAGCAGGTTCTTGACCTGCTGGGCGATGGCGGACTTGGTCTCCTCGGAGAGCTCGACGGGAGCGGCATCCTCGGCGGTAGCCCAGTCGGCCGGAACCTCGAACTTACGGAAAGCGGTAGCGCCGGCATCGATGGCCTTGTGGTTGGCGTCGACGATGGCCTGGCCCTTCTTCATGTAGGACTTGGTAGCCGCGTCCTTCATGTACTGCAGGGCGTCCTCGGCGGGCAGGACCTTGGCCAGCGCGAAGAAGGCGGACTGAAGCACCGTGTTGGTGCGCTTGCCCATGCCGACCTTGGCAGCCAGGTCGATAGCGTCGATCAGGTAGACGTTGACGTTGTTGTTCGCGATGTAGCGCTTGGCCACGGCGGGCATGTGCTCGGCGAACTCCTCGTCGCTCCACTGGCAGTTGACCAGGAAGGTGCCGCCCGGCTTGACGTCGCGGACCATCTTGAAGCCCTTAACGATGTAGCTGGGGTTATGGCAAGCGACGAAGTCGGCCTTGGTCACAT
>USGN01000089.1 GCA_900554255.1 uncultured Collinsella sp.
CGCGCGCTGGTCGACGAGGCCATCGACTTTGTCGGGCTGGGCGACTGTGCCAAGTTTCGCCCCGGCAAGCTCTCGGGCGGCCTGGCGCGTCGCCTCAACATTGCCTGCGGCATTGCGCACAAGCCCGAGCTCATCTTCTTTGACGAGCCTACGGTGGCAGTCGACCCGCAGAGTCGCAACGCCATCCTGGAGGGCATCTGCCGCCTGCGCGACGAGGGCGCCACGGTGGTGTATACCAGCCATTACATGGAGGAAGTCGAGCAGATTTGCAGCCGCATCATGATCATGGACGGCGGACGTGTGCTGGCGCAGGGCACCAATGACGAGCTCAAACGCATGATTCAAATGGGCGAGCGCGTGACTGTCGAGGTCGGCGAGATGCCGAGCGCGGCGCTCGGTGCCGTCGCGAGCCTGCCACATGTCCTGGACCTGTCGGCGACGGCGGGCCAGCTCACGTTTTCGTGCGAGGCGAGCCCGCATAACCTGACGGACATTCTCGATGCGCTGCGCTCGCATGACGTGGCGCTCGGCCGCGTGTGGAGCGAGCCACCGACCCTCAACGACGTGTTCCTCGAGATCACCGGCCGCGAGCTGCGCGACTAGGGGGCAGTCATGTTCAACACCATCATCACTACGGTCAAGACGCTGCTGCGCCGGCCGAGCACGTGGGTCTGGGGCGCTCTCTTTCCCATCGCACTTTCCACGATGTTCATGTTTATGTTTGCGAATCTGGGCTCCGACGGCACGGTCGACCCGGTACCGGTTGCCGTCATAGCGGACGAGGCCTGGGACGCCTCGACCTTTAAGGACGTGGCGACGTCGCTTGCCAAGGAGAGCGACAATCAGCTGCTCGAGATCCACGAGTGCGACGACGCAGCCGATGCGAACCGTGCGCTTAAGGCCGGCGAGGTCGCGGGCATCTATACGGTCGACGACGCGGGCGCACCCAAGCTCACGTTGCTGTCGAGCTACGACAGCTCGCGTGCCTCAACGGTGCTCACCGACCGCAGCATTTTGGAGACGGTGGCAAGCTCGTATACACAAAATGCCGAGCTCATGTCCCAGATTGCCCAAGACAACCCGGCGGCGCTCGCCGACCCGGAGGCGGTTGCGCGCGCCCTGTCGCTCGAGGGCGGCACCCGCCGCGTAAGCCTGACACGCACCACGCCCGATGGCACGGTCATCTACTATTACGCGCTCTTTGGCCTGGTCGCGATGATGTCTGCCGAGTTTGCCGCCTTGAGCGTCGTCGATCTGCAGCCCAATCTGTCGGGCCTTGGCGCGCGCCGCTGCGCGGGCGGTCTTTCCAAAACGGCGTTGCTGGCCGGTATCTTTGTGGGCTCGTGGCTGGTCTCCTTTGCCTCGATGGCGATCGCGATCGGCTACGTGCGCCTGGTTGTGGGCGTCGACTTTGGCGGGCGCGAGGGGCTGTGTCTGGTGGGCGGTGCCGCTTCCGCGCTTGCCGCCACGGGCTTGGGACTCTTTGTGGGCACGCTTCCCGTTAAGGGCGGCAAGGCATCCAAGTCGGGCATCCTCACAGGCTTTGCCACCACGTGCGCTTTGTTCGCTGGGCTCTACGGCGAACCGGCGATGGCGCTTGCCGATGACGTCGCGCGCGCCTGTCCGGCCGAGTGCTGGCTCAACCCCGTCAAGCTCATCTGCGACATGTTCAACCGCCTGTATTTCTTTGAGGACCTGGATCCTTTTGCCGTTCGCGCCGGCGCACTGGTCCTCATGGCACTGCTGTTCGTTGCCGCCGCCACGCTGATCTTTGGAAGGAGCCGCTATGAGCACCTTTAAGACCGCGCTTCGCATGGCGCTCGCTCACCCGTTCTACCTGCTCATCTACACGGTGTTCATTTCGCTGATGGGCGTATTCATCGCGGCATCGGTGAGCTGGAACTCGTCGCAGCTCACCGAGTACAAGCCCTACGACGCCAACGTGATCGTGGTCGACCGCGATGGCAGTGATCTTTCACGTGCGCTCACCAAGCACCTAGGTTCGCGGTTTGACCTGGTCACGGGCGTCGGCGATGACACGTACGACCTTGCGGACGCGCTCTCCAAGAGCAACAGCGCCAAGGGCAGCGCCGACTGCGTGTTCTTTATCCCGGAGGGGTTCGAGGACGACCTGGTCGCGGCTGCCCGCGCGGGGGAGTCCCTGCCCAAGCTCGATGTGACCTACGGTGCCGGCACCATGGCGGCGGCGCTTTCGTCTGCCGAGGCCTCGCGCTGGATCTCGCTCGCGGGCGCTGCGGCGGCGGTTGAGCCCGCTGCTTCTAACGGCGATGTTGCCAAGGCCGCCGAGCATGCCGCTGCAAAGCGCGCGGAGGTCCAGATCGAGCAGGTCAAGGTCGACTCGACGGCTGCCGCCACGCTCGAGTCGTATTTCAACTTTGGCGCGTACGCGATCATCTCGTCGGTCATCGTGTCGGTGGGACTGGTGTTCTCGGGCATGAACGAGCCCGAGCGTGTGCGCCGTATGGAGGCCGGCCCGGTCTCCGAGCGCCAGCGCTCGCTTGCTGTGTTTGCGGCCGCCGCCGTGCTCACCGTCTGCATCTGGTTTGTGTCGAGCATGATGGGCGTTGTGGGCTTTGCCGGCGCGGTCGCCGAGGTCGGCGTGGGCCGTGTGTGCCTGGCGCTGGCAGCGACGTTTGCCCTGGCGTGCACGCCGCTGGCCGTTGGCTTTGCCCTTTCGAGCCTGGGTGCGCGTGAGGAGCTGCTCAACGGTGTGGGCAACCTGCTCGGCATGCTCATGACGTTTTTGGGCGGCGCTTGGATGCCGCTGTCGCTGATGGGTTCGGCCGTGCAGACGGTGGCGCACTTTGTGCCGACGTATTGGGTGAACGACGCGATCGGCAAGGCGCTCGCTTCGGACCTGACGTCCACCGTGTTGGGCGACATCGCCTGCGACCTGGGCGTCACCGTGCTCTTCGCCGCCGCCATTGCCGCCGTAGGTCTGGCTCTCGCACGCGCCAAATCCCGCGCCTAACCGCCTAGTCGTTGGGGACGTTCTTAAACGACTAGCCATCGGGTGGGTACTCATTGGGGACAGACTTAAACGACTAGTCATTGAGGACAGTCTTTGCCGAACCGCCGGCTTGCCGGCCGGGTTGCCAAGGACTGTCCCCAGCTGCCGGCAGAAAAGGAACGTCCCCAACTGCCGGGTGGCGAAAGAGTGTCCCCAACAGCTAGTCATTTAAGAACGTCCCCAATGACTAGTCTGAAATAAAATCCAGGCCTCGCTCCAAAATAGTTCGCCATGGTTTACTATTACGCTCATAAAGTAGTACGAGGCTAACAATGGGGGATACCATGGCAACGCAGGAAGCCTACGTCCAAGTTAAGGATCTCAAAAAGCACTACGGCGACGGTGATGCGCGCCTGACGGTGCTCGACGGCATCGACACGTCCATCAATCGCGGCGAGATCTGCGTGATGCTGGGCCCCTCGGGTTCGGGCAAATCGACATTCCTCAATCTTATCGGCGGCTTGGAGGATGCCGACGGCGGCTCCATTATGGTGGACGGCTGCGACCTGACGACGCTCAAGCCTACCGACCTGGGCGAGTATCGCCGCCGTGAGCTGGGTTTTGTCTTCCAGTTCTACAACCTGGTGCCCGACCTCACCATCAAGGAAAACATCGAGGTCACGGCACACCTGTCCAAAAAGCCGCTCAACATTGATGACCTGCTACGCTCGCTGGGCCTCTACGAGCACCGCAACAAGTTTCCACGCCAGGTTTCGGGTGGTCAGCAGCAGCGCTGTGCCATCGGCCGCGCGCTCGTCAAAAACCCGGGTCTGCTGCTGTGCGACGAGCCCACCGGCGCGCTCGACTACAAGACGTCCAAGGAAATCTTGCAGCTCATGGAGGATATCAACCGCACCTACGGCTGCACCATTATCATCGTCACCCACAATGCTGCCATCGCCCGCATGGCCAATCGCGTGCTGCGCCTGCGCGACGGGCGCATCGTCGAGGACGAGCTCAATGAGTCGCCCGTCGCGGCTGCCGAGCTCGATTGGTAGGCGGCGCCATGACACCTCTCGCAAAACGTCTCCCGCGCGAGCTGCGCCGCAATATCGGCAAGTACCTGGGCATCTTTTTGCTTATGTGCGGAAGCATCGCTCTCACCTCGGGCTTTTTGCTCGCAGCGCATTCCATCGGCTGCCTTATCGACGACATGCGCGATGCGTACACGATTGAGGACGGCCGCGTGACCACCTCCTTCGAGGCTACCGACGATCAACTCAAGGCCGCCGAGGATGTTGCCAGTGACGTCGGCGGCGTCACGCTCTATAAGAATTTCTCCATCGACGCCATCATCAAAAAGACCGCCGGCGACGACGGCACCAAGCGCACGCTGCGCACCTATGCGCACCGCGCTAAGGTGGACATTGCGTCCTACTGTGAGGGCAAGGAGCCCAAAACGGACGATGAGGTGGCAATCGACCGTGTCTTCGCCACCAACAACGACCTCGCCGTGGGCGATAAGGTCGAGCTCGAGGGTCGCACCTACACCATCTGCGGCATCATGACCCAGCCCGATAGCCAGGCGCTGTTCCTCAACAATTCGGACTTTACGGTGAACACCATCACCTATGGCGTGGCCGAGGTCACCGACGCCGGCTTTGCCGCGCTCGAGGACGCTGGCGGCGCACCCGCCTACACCTATTCCTTTACCTTTATCGACCGCGACCTCTCCGCCGCGGACCGCATCGACGCCGAGCAGGATATGGTAGAGGCGCTCACCGATGCCGATGCACGCGTGGATGACCTCATCGATGCCGATTCCAATCAGGGTATTGGCTACGCGCGCGACGACGTAGACGGCGACTCCATGATGTGGATGACGCTGCTCGACATCATCATCGTGATCATGGCGTTCGTCTTTGTGGTCCTTACCGACGCCACCATCGAGGAGGAGAGCGCCATCATCGGCACGCTGCTCGCCAGCGGCTATCGTCGACGCGAGATCGTCCTGCACTACCTTGCGCTTCCCGCTACCGTGGGCGTGATCGCGGCGCTTTTGGGCACCGCGCTCGGCGTTGTGTTCTTTACCGAGCCCATGCGCAGCCTCTATTACGGTTCGTACAGCCTGCCTCCCTTCCAGGTGTACTGGAGCTGGGGGATCTTTGTGAAGTGCGCCGTGGTTCCCGCCGCTGCGCTCATCCTCATCACGCTGGCGGGTCTGCTTCGCAAGATGGGCAAGACGCCGTTGCAGTTTCTTCGCCACGAGGCGAGCGGCAAGTCTGGCACCAAGCGTGGCCTGCAGCTGCCGGAGCGCATGGGGGAGCTGGTGCGCTTTATCCACGAGGATTCCGACAGCAACGACCTGCTGAAAGCGGCCCTGATCCACTTCTATATCGCCTATCTGCACCCCTACTTTGATGGCAACGGCAGAATGGCGCGGCTGATGCACCTGTGGTATCTGGTACAGCAGGGGTATTCCTCCGCCCTGTTCGTGCCGCTGTCTGAGTATGTCAACAAGAGCCGCAAGGGGTACTATGACGCCTATACGCTGGCCGAGGAGAATGCACGCATCAGCGGCGTGCTGGACGTAACGCCGTTTTTGGTGTATTTCATTG
>USGN01000090.1 GCA_900554255.1 uncultured Collinsella sp.
GCCGTTTTGTGGGACTCCTGTTGCCTGGCGAGCACGCACCCTCGGTTCACGCTAGAATGCACTCAACCTTTAAGCGGTTAATCCATCCATAAGATGCACGAAGGAGCTATCTATGAGCGAACCCCTGCGCACCGTGAACGTCGGTCTGATCGGTCTGGGAACCGTCGGCGGCGGCGTGGCCCGTCTGATCAAGAGCCACCACGATGAGTACCTGGCAGCCTACGGCATCGACCTTAAGCTGACCCGCGCCTGCGCGCTTGCCTGGGAGCAGGCCGAGGCAGCTGGTATTGAGCGTGAGGCCTTTACGAGTGACTGGCATGACGTCGTCACCGACCCCGCCGTCGATATCGTCGTCGAGCTCATCGGCGGCGAGCATCCCGCGACCGAGATTTTCACCACTGCCTTCGAGAACGGCAAGCACGTCGTCTCTGCCAACAAGGCCCTACTGGGCCGTCATGTCGAGACGCTCGCCGAGAAGGCGCGCGCGTGTGGCGTGCAGATTAAATGCGAGGCCAGCTGCGGCGGCGGCATCCCCATTGTGAGCACGCTCGAGCACGACCTGGTGGGCAACAAGATCCTGACCATCGCCGGCATTCTCAACGGCACCACCAACTATATCCTGTCGCGCATGGACGCCGAGGGCGCCGATTACGCCGACGTGCTTGCCGACGCGCAGGCCAAGGGCTATGCCGAGGCCGACCCGTCCGCCGACGTCGACGGCTTCGACGCCGCCAGCAAGACGGCCATCCTCGCCTCCATCGGCTTTGGCACCCGCGTGACCACCGACGATGTGTACCAGCAGGGTATCCGCACCATCGGCGCCGAGGACATCGCCCAGGCCCGCGAGCTCGGCTACACCATTAAGCTGCTCGGCATCGCCCGCAACACCGACGCATCCCACGCTGATCCCCGCCGATCACATGCTTGCCAAGGTCAACGGCGCCATGAACGCTGTCTACGTGGTAGGCGACGCCGTGGGCGAGACCATGTTCTACGGCGCGGGCGCAGGTTCCTTCCCCACCGCGAGCGCCGTCGTGGGCGATATCCTGTCGCTCTCCGAGCAGATAAGCCGCGGCGTGGCTCCGCTGCCCGAGATTGAGCCCTATGGCCACAACCTCGCCTTTAAGCCCATGGACGAGCTCCAGACCAAGTACTATGTGCGCCTGAAGGTCGCCGACCGCGTGGGTGCCCTGTCCGAGACGGTCGACATCTTTGCCAAACACAACATCTCGATCTCGCTCATCAACCAGGTCGAGGACGGCAAGTCGGGCGCCAGCGATACCTGCTCGGTCATCTTCCTGACGCACCGCGCACTCGAGAAGGACGTCCAAACTGCCGCCGCCGAGCTTGCCAGCGTCGACTGCGTGGCCGAGGTCGCCAACGTCTTGCGTATCGAGGACGTCGAGGCCTGGACCGAAGGCGTCATGGCCAACTAACCCAACGCTCGCCTAGCAATACGCGCCTTGAGGGCTCCCGTCCGATGTGGGACGGGAGCCCTTTTGTCACCTACCCTAAGCACAACGGCAGAGCATATTTGCGCGAGCCGCTCATCGGTAACGCGGGCTACCGTTCACCGATATGCAAACGCGGCCGATTCCGGCTACCGCTACGCTGTGCTGCGAATGTCCGCCCGCGATGAGAGGAAGCACCATGTTGCTCGAGGGCAAGAAAGCAATCATCACCGGAGGCACGCGCGGTATCGGCTATGCCATCGCCTGCCGTTTTATCGAGGAAGGCGCTGCCGTCACTGTCTTTGGCTCGCGCCAGGAGACTGCCGACGCGGCCGTTGAGAAGCTGGCAGCCGCCTATCCCGACGCCAAGGTCTGGGGCCGCTCCTGCGACATCACCTCGCTCGAAGCCGTGACCGAGGCCTTTACCCAGGCTGCCGCCGACATGGGCGGCTTGGACACGGTCGTCAACAATGCCGGCATCTCCCAGCGCTCGCCCCTTTTGGACTACACGGCCGAGGAGTTCGCAAAGGTCATGAACCTTAACGTCGTCGCTGTCTTTAATGGCCACCAGGCTGCCGCCAAGATCATGACCGAGGCCGGCCACGGCGGCACCATCACTACCACAAGCTCGATGGTCGCCAAGTACGGCCAGCCCTCCGGCGTCGGTTACCCCACGTCCAAGTTTGCCGTCAACGGCATGGTCCAGTCGCTCTCGCGCGAGCTCGCCCCCATGGGTATTCGCGTCAACGCCGTCGCCCCAGGCGTAACCAAGACCGATATGGTCGCCAACCTGCCCGAAGAGGTCATCAAGCCCATCATCGCCACCATCCCGCTCGGCCGCATGGGCGAGCCCGAGGATGTCGCCAACGCCTTTGTCTTCTTGGCAAGCGACATGTCCTCCTATGTCACGGGCGCCATCCTCCCCGTCGACGGAGCCGCCCGCTCCTAAAGGTCGAAAGTTTCGGCTTCGAACCTCAACGGAGCTCAACGCAAAAGGCGCGCTGCCTGCATCAACCGCAGGCAGCGCGCCTTCTATTATTTGGACGGAACCCGTATCCCGGCATTCCTTACTACTTACCGTCGTCGTCCTGGGCTTCATCGCGCGCGTAGAGCTCCAGCATGCGGCGGCGGTATTCGTGCACGGCGAGCTTGGCGCGCTCCAGGCGGCGGCGCTCACGCGGAGTCAGCTTGGACGGGTCGATCTCGTCGCCATAGGTCTTCTCGGCCAGCAAATGAGCGGCGTCCACGATACGGGCATCGATGTGCCCGCTTGCCGCCTCGGTCGAGAGGCGGTCGGCAATGGAATCAAGGGTAGGTATGCCGTCGAGCGAACGCCCATGTCCATGCGAGGTCAGCAGCTCGTGCTCGCGTGCGAGCAGGCTCGCCAAATCGTGATGGGCGCGCAAGATGTCGAGCGCATCGGATGGATGCTCGGCAACCTCTGCCACGGCAGCGACCGGTGCGGCGTCGACCACGCGGTAGAAGAGCTGCGCGAGCAGCGGCATCAAGAACACCGTGATGGCACCGGCGGCAACCATGACCGACGCAATATCTTGCGACAGCGCACCCGCGTTGACGGCAACGCTCGTCACGGCAACGATGATCGGAAGCGCCGTGGTGCAGTACAGGGCCACGGTAATGCGACCATACGCCGACACATCGCGCGTCGCAGGACAAATGTTCATAGAAATAAGGATGGGCACGGCACGAATAATCAGCAACGCCACGATAAAGCCCGCGAGCAAGCCCGGGCGCGACGCCACGGCCGTCAGGTCGATCTTTGCGCCCGATACGGTAAAGAACACCGGAATCAAAAAGCCGTAGGCCAGGCCGTCGAGCTTGGTCTCGAGCGTATGGTTGCCCTCGGGGATGATATAGCGCAGGACAAAGCCGGCGGCAAAAGAACCCAACACGATGTCGAGGTCAAAGATGGCCGAGAACGCCACGAGCGTGACCAGGATGAACACCGTCAGACGCACGAAGGTCTGCGACGTGGTATCGGCGCGTTCCTCGACAAACGAAAAGAAGCGGCTGCCGACGCGCCTGGAACGACTTGGGACCACGGCCAGCAGCACGCAGACCACAGCAAACAGGCCAAGAATCACGAGCGTCTGGATGCCGGTGCGGGCAGACAGCAGCACCGACATGGCGAGCACGGGACCGAGCTCGCCCCAAGTGCCATACGCGAGAATCGAGTCGCCAACGCGCGTGCCGGTGAGCGAGCGCTCGCGCATGATGGGCACAAGCGTGCCGAGCGCCGTGGAAGTAAGGGCGAGCGTCACGGCGATACCGTCGAAATGGCTGACCGAGAACCACGGCGTAAAGCGCACGGCAAGCCAGGCGATGCCAAACGTGACGGCCCACGTCGCCAAGCCGTAGCGCCCCTCCACACCCGTAATGTTCTTAGGGTCGATCTCAAAGCCGGCAAGCAGGAACAAAAAGGCCAGACCCAGCTCGGACACCAGCGAGACCTCGGCATCTACATGGATGACGCCGAGCATATGGGGTCCCAGCACCGCACCGAACACGAGCAAAAAGACCGTCTCGGGAACGGGCTTTCCGGGAATCGCCGAGGCGATGAAGGGGCTTGCAAAGGCCACGAGCGCGATGATGGCGAGTGAAACGAATGCCATGTGATGCCTTTCTCTTGTTTGCGCTTCACTGTAGCACCCTCGCCGTCCTCAACGCGCCACGAGCTGTCGTATCATAGTGAGGTTTACAAACATGTGGCTCAAGGCGACCGCAGGGCAGACCCCGCAAACCGACCGCTGCCGCATACCGTACCGTACGCCCAACCGATCAGGAAGGCAGGAACCAATGGTCTCTCGTATCTACGTGGAGAAGAAACCCGGGTTCGACGTCGAGGCTCAGCAGCTCAAGGGCGAGCTGACCGAGATTCTCGGCATCAAGGGCATCGAGGCCCTGAGGATCATCAACCGCTACGACGTCGAGGGCATCGACGAGGAGCTTTTCCGCTCCTGCGTGCCGACCGTCTTTAGCGAGCCCCAGGTCGATGTGACCTACGACGAGCTCCCCGCAAGCGATGGCGCCGTCTTTGCCGTCGAATTCCTTCCTGGCCAGTTTGACCAGCGCGCCGACTCCGCCAGCGAGTGCGTGCAGCTCATCAGCCAGGGCGAGCGCCCCGCCGTGCGCTCCGCCAAGGTCTATATGATCTCGGGCGCTCTGGACGAAGCCGCCATCGAGGCCATCAAGCACTACGTGGTGAACCCCGTCGAGGCGCGCATCGCCTCGCTCGACCTGCCCGAGACTCTGTACATGGAGACCCCCGAGCCCCAGCCCGTCGAGGTGCTCGACGGCTTCCGCGAGCTCGATGAGGCCGGCCTTGCCGCCTTTATCGCCGATCGCGGCCTTGCCATGGACGAGGCAGACATCGCCTTCTGCCAGCAGTACTTCCGCGATGAGGATCGCGACCCCACCATCACCGAAATCCGCGTGATCGACACCTATTGGTCCGATCACTGCCGCCATACCACCTTCGGCACCGTCCTGGACGACGTGACGATCGACGACGCCGTGGTGCAGCAGGCCTTCGACCGCTACATGGAGATGCGCCACGAACTCGGCCGCGACGCCAAGCCCGTCTGCCTCATGGACATGGGCACCATCGGCGCCAAGTACCTTAAGAAGACCGGCGTCATGACCGATGTCGATGAGTCCGAGGAAATCAACGCCTGCACCGTCAAGGTGAAGGTCGATGTCGACGGCGAGGACCAGGACTGGCTGTTCCTGTTTAAGAACGAGACCCACAACCACCCGACCGAGATCGAGCCCTTCGGCGGTGCCGCCACCTGCGTGGGCGGCGCCATCCGCGACCCGCTCTCGGGCCGCAGCTACGTGTACCAGGCCATGCGTGTCACCGGCGCCGGCGACCCCACCGTCCCCGTGTCCGAGACGCTCGAGGGCAAGCTGCCGCAGCGCAAGCTCGTAACCACCGCTGCCGCCGGCTACTCCAGCTACGGCAACCAGATCGGCCTTGCCACCGGCCAGGTCAACGAGCTCTATCACCCCGGCTACGTGGCCAAGCGCATGGAGGTCG
>USGN01000091.1 GCA_900554255.1 uncultured Collinsella sp.
CGGTGCCCTCGAGCGAGGTCGTCACGTAGTCGTAGCTCAGCGGCACGGGGCGTGGGGCATCGACAATCAAGTCGCAGGTAGCGCCGGTGTGTTCCTCGAGCGAGGCGGCGATGGCAGTGACATCGCCGAGCGTGGCGCTCATGAGCATGAATTGCGTGTGTGGCAGGGTGAGCAGCGGCACCTGCCAGGCCCAACCGCGGTCGGGGTCGGCAAAGTAGTGAAACTCGTCCATGGCCACGCAGCCCACGTCGGCGCCCTCGCCCTCGCGCAGTGCATCGCTGGCAAGGATTTCGGCCGTGCAGCAGATGACGGGCGCCTTGGTGTTGATGTGCGTATCGCCGGTGATCATGCCGACGTTATCGCGGCCGAGTACCTGTACCAGATCGAAGAACTTTTCGCTGACCAGAGCCTTGATAGGAGCCGTGTAATAACAGCGCTTGCCCTGCGCCATGCCCATAAAGAGCATGCCCAGCGCGACGAGCGATTTACCCGATCCGGTCGGTGTTCCCAAAATGACATGGTCACCGGCGGCTAGATCCATGAGGGCCTCTTCCTGGTGGTCCCACAGCTCAATACCGCGATCGCTCGTCCATTCAAAGAAGCGTTCGAAGGCTTGATCGGGCGTGAGCCACGGTTCGGGCTCGCTGCCGTCCTCGGGCTCCCACCAGGTGGGGGAGAGCGCGCCGAGCGAGCCAAACTCGGCTTCGGTTCCCGTGCCGCCCGAGAATGAGCTGGCGGCTCCGGCGTCGGAAACGGTGCTGGCGGTGGTGTCTGTCGTGGTCTGTGCCATGTGGTTGCTTTCTCTCGCGTTTGTCCGCCAACTATTATGGCGTAGCGTCGCATCGATGCGTTCGCAGGCAAGAAAATGCAGGAAATGGGCGTTCTGCCCGGCCGTTTGGTGCAGTTGCCAGCTAAGTGAGTAGACTTTTTGCGATGTCGCGAGCACATGGATTTTGCACAAGGGTTCTATCTGCGGTTTTAGTTTTCGTTATGCGGGTTGTGCTTGGCTATTGCAAAAAAGTCTACTCACTTAGGCTTGAGGGTCGTTCGCTGGCGCCTATTTGCGCTTGTTTGCCGACGCCGCGACCATAAGAAGCCCCTAGGACTCTTGCGGTAAGCGCTTCTTGCCCTTGCGGGCGCGGTTTTTAAAGTTCTCGACGGCCTCTTCCATGCCGAGAGGCACGTAGGTGAGCTCATCGAGGTTTTCGGGCAGGTAGCAGGCAAGGCTTTGCTCCTGCATGAGGCCCGTCGTAAGCTGTTCATCGCTGGGCTGCGCGCCGGGTGTGGCACAAATGCCATAGACGACGGCACCCATCTCGCGCGTGCGGCACTCGTACTCGGTCTCGGGATGCTCGGGATGGTCGCGGCGCACGTCATCGCTTACCCAAAGTGTGTCGTAGCCGGCCGCGGCAAGCTGTCCCAGGGCGTAATCGCGCAATGGCTTGCTGTCGGTGCGCAGCGTGACGGTAGCGCCGGCTGCAAAGAGCGGGCGGTACAGCATTAGGTGGTCGACATGGACGAGTCGCTTTTTGGCGTACTTGGCCTTGGGCTGCGGCGTGGGAAAGTTGATGGTGATGGCATCGAGCTCGCCTGCGGCAAATAGCTGTGGCAGCGATGCGGCGCCTCGGGGCAGGACGAGTGCGTTGGATAGCTCCTGCTCGCAGATTTTCTGCGCGGCATAGGCAATGCAGATGGGCTCCTGGTCCATGCCGATAAAGAGGGTGTTTGGCTCGTGGCCCGCGCGCTCTACAAGGTACGTTCCCTTGCCACAGCCAAGATCCAGGTGAAGGTGCTCGAAGGGCTTGCTGCCTGCGGGCGCACAGGCCTTGCGCCAATCTCCGGCATAGGCCTCGGGGTTCGTCTCAATCGCATCGGCGTAGCGCTCCAGGCGCTCCTCGAGCACAAAGTTCTTAGGCGTGCGAACGTGGACGGCTCCCATGAGGCTCCTTGGTCATAAATATGGAACGCGTAGCTGCGCGTTCCGTCAATGGGTTGAAAAAGGGTGGGCATAGTTTGCCCGAAAGATGCGGTGCGGTTCGGCGGCGAGTCGCCGATACCTACAGGCGCTTGAGAATCACATAGCGGTTGAGCTCGCCGCTGCGACCGTCGGCATGGAAACGCTCAAGCTCGCGCACGGGGACCTCGCCACTCTTGTAGAACGTACGGACGCCGCGTACCAGGTCGGTGATCTGCTGATCGTCAAAGTGATGGCAATAGCGGTAGGCGTGGCGGTCGTTTTGCCAGCCGATGAGGTGGTCGCCGGCTTCAAACTGCGCCGAATCGTAACCCTCAAACGGCGGGGTGAGCTCGGCGCGGGCCTCGGCGCGAACAGCCTTGCGCGCCATGCGCTCGTCGTTCATAAACTCCCAAAAGCTGATGGCGATGATGCCACCTGGGCGCGTCTGACGCACCAGGGCGTCGAGCACGCGTACGCGGTACTCGCACGACGGCACATGGTGCATAAAGCCAAAGCAGACCGAGATGTCGGCGAGCGGGGCGTCGAAAAGCACGTCGGGCGTCTCGGCGGGGTTGAGCTTCATGAGGGCGTCGAGCACATCGAGTTCCTGGAAGTGCAGGTTGGGAATGCGCAGCGCGTGGCCATGTGCATCGATGGCCAAGTCTTGGCACGAGTCGACGCCATAGAACTCGAAGGGGCAGCTGGCGTCTGCCGAGGGGTTTGCGCCGTCAACGCCCTTGGCGGCAAGTGCGCCGCCGGCGGCAAAGTTCTCGAATCGCATATTGCCGCAGGCAAGATCGAAGACGCGGACGGGATGCTCAATCGTGGCGACGTCGAGCTGCCCGAGTGCGATATCCATGGTGCGCACCCAGCCGGGCCAAGGGGCCTGGCGCGTATCGGAAAAGGAAGCGGAGTGCTCGCGATAGAACGTGTTGTTGAGCTGGATGAGCGATGAGGCGAAATCGCGGTTCACGGCGCGGAACTCCCTCCGTTGGCGGTGCGGAATTAACAATACGACCATACTACCGTTAACGCCGCAACGGGGACAACCGAGCTGCGGCTCATTGCTTTGTTTGGACACATTTCCGCAGCTCATATGTGCCCGCAACCGCCAGTTGTCAAAAATCTCACTAGAATAGGTGGCATGCTTTTGGCGGTGGCGGATAGATTTTTAACTGTGCAAGGCGCCTTAAGAACACAAACGGTCCGGCGGCACGGCTGGCATCACATAGGAGGAACCATGAATGTAGAAACTGCGCAGCGGCTCGCCGACCTTCGCCGCAGCAAGGGCTTTAGCCAAGAAGGGCTGGCGCGAAAGCTGGGGCTGTCGCGCCAGGCGGTTAGTAAATGGGAGCGTGCGGAGAGCTCGCCCGATACCGAGAACCTGATCTCGCTCGCCAAGCTCTATGGTGTGAGCTTGGACGAGCTGCTCAATCCGAGCGATGAGATTGAGGACGATATCGAGTTTGAGAACGAGGACCGCGCTCGTCAGCGCGAGGCCGAGGCGGCAGAGCGCGCCCGCACCCATGAGGCGGCGGCGCGCGCCACCGAGGCGGCAACGCAGGCAAGTGACGCGGCAGCCAAGGCGGCGCAGGCGGCAAGCTGGAGTGCGCAGGCTGCCAATGCGGCGACGGCTCAGATGACGGGTACCGGTGCGGCTGGTCCGACTCCGGTGAAGGGTCCGTTCCAGTCATTCCCGTATTGGGCCGTGTGCTGGCTGCTGTTCTTTTTACTGATGTTCCTGTTTGGTGCCGGCCCCTTTGCCGCACTGATCTTCTTTACGATTCCCTGGGTGGCGCGTGCGCTCGATGGCGATTGGGCGCGCGGGGATATTCAGGTTGGTCCGGCACCGGTGGCGGTCAGGGCCCAGGGGAAGGATACTTCTGCGGAACCTGATGCTGACGTGGCTACCGCGGCCACCGCTGAGCCATGTGCCAAAGAAGGTGACGAATGATGAAGCTTTCGCATGAATCCAAGCTGCGCCTGGGCGTCGGCATCGGAGCGTTTGTACTGATTATCGGGCTTGTTTTTGGCGTTTCGCGGACTTTGATTCATTTTGATGGCCCGTGGGATCTCGACGATGTTATACCCGGCTTGTCCGGTATGGACGATGTGGTTGATGACGACGATTTTATGAACGATGGCGGTAACTATTCCGCTCGGCCTCAGCAGCTTTCGAGCACGACTTTTGATGTCGATGAGTTCCGCTACCTCGATTTCGATATCAATGCGGCTTCGGTGGACGTCAAGGTTGTTGATGGCAACAAGGCTCGCGTTATCGAGCGGGGACGCGTTGCCAATGGTATGGATGCCTCCAAGGCCGCGACGCAGAACATCGCATCCGTCGAGGACTCGACGCTCAAGGTTTCCCAGTTTGGAAGTGACGACGGTAAGGCAATCGATCGCTCAGTTACGGTCGAGCTGCCGCGCCGTGTTGCCGAACATCTGAAGGGAGTCAACGCGCACGTGGGCTCGGGTGATCTGCAGATTGCCGGTGTCACCTGTGATGGTTTCGACCTTTTCCTGGGTGCGGGAGATGTAGAGTTTGCGGGCAGCGTGACTGATGCGCTTAGTGCAGAGGTCGGGTCGGGCGATGTAACGTTCGAGCTCTGCCAGGCCCCCGCGAAGTCGATGGACGTGAGTGTGGGCTCGGGCGATGTGGAGATGACGGTTCCGAACTCGACGGGCTTTAAGGCGAGCCTCACCTTGGGCAGCGGCGACTTCGAGAGCGATTTCCTTCCGCTTGGCTACGACGGCGAGACCATTTTGAATCTTGAATTCGATAACGGCGATAAGTCTGCCACGTATCGTTTTGAAGTCGATTCGGGTGACATGTCGTTTGATTCAGAGTGACGGGTGGTTATCGAAGACTTATAAACCATAGACGCGCTGTTTGATGAAGGCGCCGAAGCCGAGATTGGCTCCGGCGCCTTTGCCTTTACAATGGGGTCATGGAACAGATTATCTTGAACATACTCGAGGCCCTGCGTCGCGGCGAGACCGTGGACGACAAGGCACTCGTCAAACTGATACATGCCGAGGCGCGCCGCGAGGGTGCCGACAAGCGCGATTTGGCCAAGCGCCGTCTGCTGCCGTTCTACCAGCGGGTTAAACGTGAGGAGCCGGCTCGGTGGGCTGCGTGGAATGTCGATTCCGATCTGGAACGTCAACTGCTGCAGGTGCTGCGTATGAAGCCGCGCCGAACGGCCTCGGGCGTGGCGACCATTACCGTCATCACCAAGCCCTGGCCGTGCTCGGGCGATTGCCTGTTTTGCCCCAACGACCTGCGCATGCCCAAGAGCTATCTGCATGCTGAGCCGGCGTGTGCCCGTGCGGAGCAAAACTGCTTCGATCCGTATCTGCAGGTGAGCGCCCGTTTGACGGCGCTTTCGCAAATGGGGCATGCAACCGACAAGATCGAGCTCATTGTGCTCGGTGGTACCTGGAGTGACTATCCGGAAGGGTATCAAACATGGTTTATATCGGAGCTCTTCCGTGCGCTCAATGACGATGCCGTCGCCGGCGTGGCGGCCAACCCCATGTTGGCGCGT